>CAZFFB010000016.1:0-14853 GCA_964517735.1 uncultured Pseudomonas sp. | reverse complement strand
CAGCGACCGCGCGCCGGGGAGGCACGGCAGGGTGGCGACGAAGGATACGGTGCCCAGGTGGGAGAGGTTCTGCCCGGCGTCGATCAGCCGGTAGAAGCCGTAGCTGGCGGCGATGATCGCCACGATCAGCGCCCGGCGGGTCCACTTCAGCCAGCGGTAGATGTTGCCCTCGGCCGGCGGCTGGTAGAGCGGCAGGACCAGGTGATTGAGCACCATGCCGGACAGGGCCAGCGTCATGACGATCACCAGGCCGCTGGCCGCCGACAGTCCACCCAGGAAGGCGACGAGGATCAGCCAGGGCTGCTCAAGGTCCAGACCGATCCCCAGGGTGAAGTAGTCCGGAGCGACATCGGTCTGCAGCTTGAGGCCGGCCCAGAGGATCGGCGGCACCGCCAGGCTCATCAGCAGCAGGAACAGCGGCAGGCCCCAGCTGGCATTGATCAGGGACCGGCTATCAACGTTTTCCGTGAAGGTCATGTGGAACATGTGGGGCATCACCACCGCCGCGGCGAAGAACACCAGCAGCAGGGTCCGCCACGGCCCCTCCTGCAGCGGCGTGTGCAGGGTGCTCAAGGCATCCTTGTTGACCAGCAGCCACTGCTCCAGACCCTGCGGGCCATCAAACACCCCGTACAGCGCATAGGCACCGATGGCCAGCATGGCGCACAGCTTGACCAGGGACTCGAAGGCGATGGCGATCACCAGGCCCGGGTGGCGCTCGCGGCTGGCCACCGTGCGGGCAGCGAACAGGAAGGTGAACAGGATGATCAGCGTGCAGAAGGTCAGCGCCACCGGCAGGCGCCGCTCATCGCCGGTGATCAGGGCCACGCTGTCGACGATCGACTGGATCTGCAGAGCCATCAGCGGCAGCACTGCCAGCAGCATGAACACGCTGGTCAGGGTGCCGGCCCAGGGGCTGCGAAAACGGAAGGCGAACAGGTCGGCCAGCGAGGCCAGCTGGTAGGTGCGGGTCAGGCGCAGGATTGGCTGCAGCAGTACCGGTGCCAGCAGGAAGGCGCCGGAGATGCCCAGGTAGATGGCCAGAAAGCCATAGCCATACTGGTAGGCCAGCCCCACGGCGCCATAGAACGCCCAGGCACTGGTATAGACGCCCAGCGACAAGGTGTAGGTCAGTGGATGACGCAGCAGGCCGGCCGGCAGCTTGCCGCGCTCGGTCAGCCAGGCAAGCCCTGAGAGCAGGATCAGGTAGGCGATGCTGATCAGCAGCAGGTCGCTGAGATTAAAGTTCGTCGGCATCGCGCTGGCTCTGCAGGATGAAGGTGACAGCGATCAGGATCAGCCAGAGCATGTAAGGCCGGTACCAGGCGCCATTGGGATCGATCCACCAGTCCATGATGGCCGGGGAAAACAGGTAGATGCCGACCACCAGGATCAGAACCAGCCGGTAGATGTACATGGCAGGGCTCGCTAGAACGCGGGAGTAGCGATGGTAGCCGACCCGCCCGGTGCAGGGAATGTCAGTGCAGCTGCGCTTCGGCCAGGCTCAGACAGCGCGGGATGGCCGCCACCTGCCAGTGCCTGATCGCCCAGTCCAGCAGCGTACTCACATCGGCCCCCTCCAATGCGTCGGGCGGCTGCTGGCCGAGGGCGCGCAGGGCGCGCAGCAGCTCGGTCGGTGCGCGCTCGGCCGGCAGCGGCGGCGAGCGGTAGGACTTGCCGAGCTTGTGACCATCGGGCTGCAGCAGCAGCGGAATGTGCAGATAGCGCGGCTGCGGCAGGCCGAGCAGCGCCTGCAGGTACAGCTGGCGCGGCGTTGAGTCGAGCAGGTCGGCGCCGCGCACCACATCGGTGATGCCCTGCCAGGCATCATCGAGCACCACGGCCAGCTGGTAGGCATAGAGGCCGTCACGGCGTTGGATGATGAAATCGCCGACCTCGCGGGCCAGCTGCTGGGCAAAGCGCCCCTGTACCCGGTCGACGAAGGCGTACTCGACCGGCGGGACGTGCAGACGGATCGCCGCACCTTCGCGCGGCAGGTGCCGGTGCCGGCAGGTACCGGGATAGATCAGCTGGCCGTCGAGCTGCTTGCGCGAGCAGTGGCAGGGATAGGCCAGACCCTGCGCCAGCAGGCGCTCCACGGCCTCGGCATAAGCGGCATGCCGGCGGCTCTGCCGCTCGACCGGGCCGTCCCAGTGCAGGCCGTAGGTCTCCAGAGTGCGCAGGATGGCATCCTGAGCGCCGGGCATTTCCCGCGGCGGGTCGAGGTCTTCCATGCGCAGCAGCCAGCGGCCGCCGGCGGCGCGGGCCTCGCGCCAGGAGGCGAGGGCGGCGACCAGCGAGCCAACGTGCAGGTAGCCGGTGGGGGAGGGGGCGAAGCGGCCGACGTAGGGCGTGGTCTGGCTCATCAGGGGGGGGCTGTGGCGGAGAGGCCGTGCCGGAGCGGCGGGCGATCAATGTGCAGCGGGGCGCTGACGCACCCCGCTCAAGGGTCTCAGGCGCCCAGCTGCTTTTCCTTGATTTCCGCCAGGGTCTTGCAGTCAATGCACAAGGTGGCGGTGGGGCGGGCTTCCAGACGACGGATGCCGATCTCGACGCCGCAGGATTCACACCAGCCGTAGTCGTTGTCCTCGATCAGTTGCAGCGTCTCGTCGATCTTCTTGATCAGCTTGCGCTCGCGATCGCGGGCCCGCAGTTCCAGGCTGAATTCCTCCTCCTGGCTGGCGCGGTCGGCCGGGTCCGGGAAGTTGGCGGCCTCATCCTGCATGTGGTGCACGGTACGGTCGACTTCCTCCATCAGCTCCTGCTTCCAGTTGTTGAGGATGCCGACGAAATGGGCGCGCATCGCGTCGCTCATGTATTCCTCGCCGGCGCCTTCCGTGGAGGGTTCGAAGCCGCGGATCAGTTGACTGTTCTTTTCTTGGGTCTTGGTGGCCATGCGATGTCCGCCTCTAAGATTCGCTAATCCCGTGCGCAGGGGGAGTGTCCGTCTCCGGCTCTGGGGCCGGGCCTGCGTTTGCAAGCGGGCGAACCTACCAGAAACCCCCCGCCGGCGCCAGCCTGCCGGCATGTCGCTGCAGCAGGCGTGCTGGCAGTTGCTAGAATCGCCCTTTTGCCGAAGATGGAGCCGCCGATGCCGCTCGTATGCAGTGTGCGCAGTCGCGCGATCGAACCTTTCCATGTCATGGCCCTGCTGGCGCGTGCCCAGGCCCTGGAGGCCGCCGGGCATGATGTGATTCACCTGGAAATCGGCGAGCCGGATTTTGCCACCGCCGCGCCGATCGTGCGGGCCGGTCAGGCGGCGCTGGCTGCCGGGCATACCCGCTATACCGCCGCGCGTGGCTTGCCGGCGCTGCGCGAGGCGCTGGCCGGCTTCTACGCCCGCCGCTACGGCGTCGACATCGACCCCGGCCGCATCCTCATCACGCCCGGCGGCAGCGGGGCGCTGCTGCTGGCCTCGGCCCTGCTGGTGGATCCGGGGCGTCACTGGCTGCTGGCCGATCCGGGTTATCCGTGCAATCGCCACTTCCTGCGCCTGGTCGAGGCCAGTGCCCGGCTGGTGCCGGTCGGCCCGGACTCGGCCTACCAGCTGACCCCCGAGCTGATCGGTGCGCACTGGGATCACGACAGCGTCGGTGCGCTGCTGGCCTCGCCGGCCAATCCGACCGGCAGCGTCCTGTCCCGGGCGGCGCTGGCTGGCCTTTCGGCGGCGCTGCGCGCGCGCGGCGGGCACCTTTTGGTGGATGAGATCTACCACGGCCTGACCTACGGGCTGGATGCGCCCAGCGTGCTGGAGGTGGATGACGAGGCCTTCGTGCTCAACAGCTTCTCCAAATACTTTGGCATGACCGGCTGGCGACTGGGCTGGCTGGTGGCGCCGCAGGCAGCGGTGGCGGATCTGGAGAAGCTGGCACAGAACCTCTATATCAGTGCACCGACCATCGCCCAGCATGCCGCCCTGGCCTGTTTCGAGGAGTAAACTCTGGCCATTCTTGAGGCGCGGCGCGCCGAATTCGCCCGGCGTCGTGACTATTTGCTGCCGGCCCTGCGCCAGCTGGGCTTTCGCATCGAGAGCGAGCCCGAGGGGGCCTTCTATCTATATGCCGACATCAGCGCCCTGGGCGGCGATGCCCAGGCGTTTTGCACCCACCTGCTGGAAACCGAACATGTGGCCGTGACCCCGGGACTGGACTTTGGGCACTACCGGGCCGGTTGCCATGTGCGTTTTGCCTATACCCAGAGCGTGCCGCGCCTTGAGCAGGCGGTAGCGCGGATTGCCCGCGCGCTGCAGCGCTGGAGGCCCGATGCAGTTTGATCCCCCGCTGGAGCGCGGCGCTCTGCTACGCCGTTACCAGCGCTTTTTCGCGGACATCCGCACGCCAGACGGTGAGTGCCTGACCCTGCATTGTCCGAACACCGGGGCGATGCGGCACTGTCTGGTGGAGGGGGGGACGGTCTGGTTCAGCCGCTCCCGTGATCTGAAACGCAAGCTGCCGGGCACGTGGGAGCTGGCGCAGACGCCCCATGGCCGGCTGGCCTGCATCAATACCGCGCGGGCCAATCCGCTGGTCGAGGAGGCCCTGCGCGCCGGATTGCTTGAGGATCTGGCCGGCTTTTCGGCGCTGCGCCGCGAGGTGCGTTATGGCGAGGAGAACAGTCGCATCGACTTCTGTCTGGAGTACGCCGATGGGCAGACGGCCTATGTCGAGGTCAAGAGCGTGACGCTGGGCTTTGCCGACAGTACGGTGGCGGCCTTTCCGGATACGGTGAGCGTGCGGGCCAGCAAGCACCTGCGTGAGCTGGCGGCATTGGCCAGACGTGGCGTGCGTGCCGTGCTGCTCTACTGCGTCAACCTGTCGGGCATCACCGCAGTGCGGGCGGCGAGCGAGATCGATCCGGCCTATGCCCGGGCGCTGGCCGAGGCGCGTGCGGCGGGAGTCGAGGTGCGGGCGGTGGCGGTGGCGCTGTCGACTGACGGGCTGCAGGTCGTGGGTGAGCTGCCGGTACTGGCGGTGGATCCATCATGACGGGCCCTGTTGCTGTGCGGGGCCGCCATGCGCCGACGTGATCTGGCGCTGCCCCTGCTGGCACTGCTGTTGCTGGTGACGGTCTGGCTGTCCCTGTCTCTGGGCGCACTGCCGTTGCCGCTGGGCGAGACGCTGCAGGCCGTGTGGGGGCTGGCGGGTTTGCCGCAGAACGAGCCGGCGTCGCCGCAGACCGGGCAGATCCTCCTGCAGATCCGTCTGCCGCGCACCCTGCTGGGGCTGGCGGTGGGGGCTGTGCTGGCGCTGTGCGGGGTGGCGATGCAGGGCCTGTTCCGTAACCCGCTGGCCGATCCCGGGCTGATCGGTGTGTCCAGTGGCGCGGCGCTGGGGGCGGCCGGGGCCATCGTGCTGGGCGCCCATCTGGGCGGGATGTCGCCATGGCTGGCGCCCTATCTGTTGTCACTGTGTGCGTTTGCCGGGGGCCTGCTGGTCAGTGCGCTGGTCTATCGGCTTGGCCGGCGCGATGGGCAGACCCGGGTCGCGACCCTGTTGCTGGCCGGGGTCGCCCTGACGGCCCTGTCCGGTGCGCTGATCGGCCTGCTCAGCTACCTGGCCGATGATGCCACCCTGCGCAGCCTGACCTTCTGGAATCTGGGCAGCCTCAATGGCGCCAGTTATGCCCGGCTCTGGCCGCTGCTGCTGGTGACGCTGGCCGTGACGCTCTGGCTGCCGCGCCGGGCGCTGGCGCTCAATGCCCTGCTGCTGGGCGAGGCCGAGGCCCGCCATCTGGGCGTCGAGGTTGAAGCCCTCAAGCGCGAGCTGGTGCTGTGTACCGCGCTGGGGGTCGGTGCGGCAGTGGCGGCCGCCGGGCTGATCGGCTTCATCGGTCTGCTGGTGCCACACCTGATGCGCCTTCTGGTCGGCCCTGACCATCGGCGCCTGCTGCCGGCGGCCGCGCTGGGCGGTGCCACCCTGCTGCTGCTGGCGGATCTGGGCGCGCGCCTGCTGCTGGCACCGGCCGAGCTGCCGATCGGCATTCTCACGGCACTGCTGGGGGCGCCATTCTTCCTGTTTCTGCTGCTGCGGGGGCGTTACTGATGCTGCGTGCGCGCCGACTGACCGTGCGCCGCGGCCCCTGCCCGGTGCTGGAGGATATCGACCTGCATCTTTGTGGCGGCGAGGTGCTGGGCGTGCTCGGCCCCAATGGCGCCGGCAAGAGCAGCCTGCTGGCGGCACTCAGCGGCGAGCTTGAGCCGGCTGACGGCGAGGTGCTGCTGGGCGGTTGTGCACTGTCCGCGCTGCCGGCCCGCCAGCGCGCCCGGCAGCTGGCGGTATTGCCGCAGCAGTCGGCGCTGCAGTTCGACTTTCGCGTCGAGGAAGTGGTGGCCCTCGGCCGGCTGCCCCATGCCGATACCCCGCAGACGGCGCGGCAGGCGCTGGAGGGGGCCTTGCAGGCCGCAGACATCCTCGCCCTGCGGCGGCGCGATTATCTCGCCTTGTCCGGCGGTGAGCGCCAGCGGGTGCAGTTGGCCCGGGTGCTGGCGCAGTTATGGCCGGGGGCGGCCGGGCAGGTGCTGCTGCTCGATGAGCCGACAGCAATGCTCGATCCGCCCCATCAGCACACCTGCCTGCAGGTGGCGCAGGCGCTGGCGGCCCGCGGGGTGGCCGTGCTGGTGATCCTGCATGACCTCAATCTGGCCGCGCGCTATTGTGATCGCCTGCTGCTGCTCGCCGGGGGGCGTGTGCAGGCGCTGGGTGCTGCGGCCGATGTGCTGCGCGCTGATCTGCTGCAGGCGGTCTTCGGCCTTGAAGTACTGATTCAGACCCACCCCGAGCGGGGGCATCCACTGGTCATTGCCCGTTAAGGAGGCGTTCATGCGTTCGTTGCTGCTGTGTGCCAGTCTGCTGCTGGCGGCTTGTGCTCCGGCTACTCCGTCATCCTCCCTGCCCGCGCCGCTGCCGGCCTGGCAAAGCCCTGAAGGCCGTGACGATGCACGGCTTGGCCAGATTATTGAGCTGGCCAGCGGTCGGCCGCTCAGCCCGGGGCAGCTGCTTGACGCGCTGCAGGCGGCGCCACTGCTGCTGATCGGCGAGCAGCATGACAACCCCGACCATCATGCCCTGCAGCTGTGGCTGCTGGAGCAGCTGGCACAGCGCCGTCCGGGCGGTGCACTGCTGCTGGAGATGCTCAATCCCGACCAGCAGGCGCGGGTCGAGGCGGTGCGCGCGGCGCTGCGCCGGGGCGAGCAGCCTGCGCTGCCTGACGCGCTGGCCTGGCAGCCGGGCTGGGACTGGACGCAGTACAGGGCGCTGGTCGAATGGGGGCTGCGCCAGCCTGCGCCTTTGCTGGCGGCCAATCTGGATCAGGACGAGATCCGCGCACTGTATCGGGCCCGCCGCCTGCCGGAGGGGGCGCGCAGCAATGCGCCGTCCGTGCATGAGGTGCTGCTGGCCCAGTTGCGCCAGTCCCACTGCGGCCTGCTGCCCGAGGCGCAGCTGCCAGCGATGCTGGCGATCCAGCAGCAGCGTGATCGCCGCATGGCCGAGCGCCTGCTGGCCGCGGCAAAGCCTGCCGTGCTGCTGGCCGGTGGCTTCCATGTCCGCCGCGATCTGGGCGTGCCGCTGCATCTGGAGGATCTTGGCGAGACGCGGGCGAAGGTGCTGATGCTGGCGGAGGTCGGGCGGATGCCCGAGGCGCGCGAGGCCGACTATGTCTGGTTCACGCCCGCCCAGCCGGCGGTGGATCACTGCGCGGGACTGCGTCCGCCACAGGACTGAAGGGGCCTGTGGCGGTGCCCGGTGTGCTCGATCAGGCCGGTGCAGCCATGCTCAGCGCCGACAGCTGGCGGCTGAGGCTGTCGGCCTGGGTCGTGTCGATTGGCAGACTGCAGGCGCGCTCCGTGTCATCGAGCGGCTCGCGGGCGGCCAGCTGCGCGGCGACTACGGCGGGGGTGGCGTCCGAGGGATCCGTGCCTGCCGCCTGCCGCTCTGCCAGCCAGGCATGGATCTGCGCCAGCGGCGCCTGGCAGTCGAGGATCAGCAGCGGCACGCCACCGGCAGCGGCCACCTTGCCGGCTTCCTCGCGCTGGCTGCGCTTGAGGTAGGTGGCGTCCAGCACCACCGGGTAGCCGGCTGCGAGGATCTGGGCGGCGAGGTGGTGCAGGCGGGCATAGGTCTGCTGGCTGGCCTCGGCACTGTACAGCGTGGCCTCGTCGGCATCTGGCAGCAGGCGCTTGCGCTCGACGTCCGAGCGCAGGCGGATCGCCCCGCTCGCCTCGACCAGCTGCAGGGCGACCAGGCTCTTGCCGACCGCAGAGACGCCGTGGGTGATCGCCAGGCGCCGTGCCGGTGTCTGGCTGTAGCGCTCGGCCAGGGCCGCGTAGCGCCGATAACGATCAAGCAGCGCCTGGCGCTCGTCATCACGCTGGCCAGGCTGCAGGCCAAACAGGCAGATCTTGGCGCGCACCATGGCCCGGTAGGCCTGGTAGAACGGCAAGAGGGCCAGGCCGGCATAGTCGCCGGTCAGCTCCAGATAGCCGTTGATCAGCCGGCGTGATAGTCCCTGCTGGCCACGATCCTCAAGGTCCATGGCCAGGAAGGCGATGTCGCAGATGACATCGATCAGGCGGAACGGCTCGTTGAATTCGATGCAATCGAACAGGCGCACCTCACCATCCAGCAGGGTGACGTTGGCCAGGTGGATGTCGCCATGACACTCGCGGACGAAGCCGGCCTGCTTGCGCTGCTCAAGCAGCGGCTGCAGGCGGGCAAAGGTGTGCTGCGCCCAGTCCTGCAGGCGGTCGAGCTGGGCAAGATCCGCGGCGTCTTCGAGCAGGGCACGGCTCTGCTCGAAGTTCTGCAGCACCGGGGCCATGACGGCTTCGGCGCCGCCTAGGGCGTGGTCAGCCGGCACGACTGCAGCGTTTTCATGCAGATCCGCGATGATGCGTGCCAGCGCATCGATATGCGCTGCCTGCAGCTCGCCGCGGGCCTGGACATGGTCGAGCAGGCCGTGCTGGTCGAACTGGCGCATCTTGACCAGGTGATCGATCACAGGACCTGTGCCGCCCAGCTGCGGGGCATCCACGCTGGCGGTCACCGGGATGACCTCAAGGTAAATGTCCGGTGCGGTGCGCTGGTTCAGGCGCAGCTCCTCATGACAGAAGTGCTCGCGGGCTTCGCGGCTGCTGAAGTCGAGAAAGCCGAAGTTCACCGGCTTCTTCAGCTTATAGGCATAGTCTCCGGTGAGCAGGACCCAGGAGATATGGGTCTCGATGACCTGGAAGCCTTTTACCGGGTGCGGGTAAAGCGCCGGGTTTTGCAGGGCGTCGATCAGTGTCTGGCTCACGGGAAATCCTTGCGGCAACGAATGAACGGGCCGGCATTATGGCCAGTTGCCGCCAGCCTGCAAACCGCCCGCCGGCGCTGCAGGTGCCTGCCCGGCGTGGGTGCTGCAGATGGCCGGGCCTGCAGTTTGGACAAAGCCGCGTATAATCCGCCGCCATGAGCCGATCCCCTACCTCCGCCCCCCGGTCACCCCGCAAGGGCCGACCCTCTGCTGTGCGCGGCAGCGCCTGGCTGCGCTGGTTCTGGCGCCTGGCGATCGCCGGCACGCTGGCGCTGGTGGCCTTGCTGATCTATCTCGATGCCCGCGTGCAGGAGCGTTTTTCCGGGCAGCGCTGGGCGGTTCCGGCCAAGGTGTACGCCCGTCCGCTGGAGCTGTTCGCCGGGCAGCGTCTGGGCCGTGATGATTTTCTCACCGAGCTCGAGGCGCTGGGCTATCGGCGCGTTGCCCGTGTGCAGAGACCGGGGGATGTGGCGGTCAACGGTCAGCAGGTCGTGCTGCACAGCCGCGGCTTCCAGTTCCATGACGGCAGTGAGACGGCGCAGGTGCTGCGGGTGAGCTTTGCCGGTCAGCAGGTGCGTGCTCTGACCAGTGGCGAGGGGGTGTCGGTGCCGGTGGCGCGTATCGAGCCGCTGCTGATTGGTGGCATCTATCCGGCCCACAATGAGGACCGCATCCTTGTGCAGCTCGACGAGGTGCCGCCGCTGCTGGTCGAGACCTTGCTGGCGGTCGAGGACCGGGACTTCTACAACCACTTTGGCGTCTCGCCCCGCTCGATCTTGCGCGCGCTGGTGGCCAACCTCAGTGCCGGCGGGGTAGTGCAGGGCGGCAGTACGCTGACCCAGCAGCTGGTCAAGAACTTCTTTCTTAGCAGTGAACGCAGTCTGACCCGCAAGGGAACCGAGGCGCTGATGGCGATCCTGCTGGAGCTGCGCTATGACAAGCGCGAGATCCTCGAGGCCTACCTCAACGAGGTGTTTCTGGGTCAGGATGGTCAGCGGGCCATCCACGGATTTGGGCTGGCCAGCCAGTACTTCTTTGCCCAGCCGCTGGCTGAGCTGCGACCTGAGCAGATTGCGCTGCTGGTCGGCATGGTCAAGGGGCCGTCCTACTACAATCCACGCCGCTCACCCGAGCGGGCGCTGGAGCGGCGCAACCTGGTGCTGGATCTTCTGGGCGAGCAGGGCGTTCTGAGTGCGCAGGCACAGGCGCTGGCCCGCAAGGCACCGCTGGGCGTCAGTACCCGGGGCAGTCTGGCCAACAGCTCCTATCCGGCCTTCCTTGATCTGGTCAAGCGTCAGTTGCGCCAGGACTACCGCGAGGAGGATCTGACCGGTGAGGGCCTGCGGGTCTTCACCAGCTTCGATCCGATCCTGCAGCTCAAGGCCGAGAGCTCACTCGCGGACACCCTGCGCCGGCTGGGCAATCGCCGTGGGGTCGAGGATATCGAGATGGCGATGGTGGTCACCCAGCCCCAGACGGGTGAAATCCAGGCCCTGCTGGGCAGTCGCCAGCCACGCTTTGCCGGCTTCAACCGGGCGCTGGATGCCCAGAGGCCGATCGGCTCGCTGGTCAAGCCGGCGATTTATCTGGCCGCGCTGGAGCAGCCGACACGCTACACCCTGACCAGCCTGCTGGCCGATGAGCCGCTGGCGATTCGTGGGGGCGACGGGCAGGTGTGGGAGCCGAAGAACTTTGACCGGCGCGCCCATGGCACGGTGTTTCTCTACCAGGCGCTGGCCAACTCCTACAACCTGTCGACGGCGCGCCTTGGCATGGAGGTCGGGGTCGAGAAGGTGCTCGATACGGTTCGCCGCCTGGGGGGCGAGCAGACCTGGCCGGCCTATCCGTCGATGCTGCTGGGGGCTGGTGCGCTGAGCCCGCTGCAGGTGGCGACCATGTACCAGACCATCGCCAACGGTGGCTTCAATACACCACTGCGCGGGATTCGCAGCGTGCTGGCGGCCAACGGTGAGCCTCTCAAGGGCTACCCCTATGAAGTGCAGCAGCGCTTTGATCCGGGGGCAGTCCATCTGTTGCAGCATGCCCTGCAGCGGGCGATGCGCGAGGGCACCGGTCGTTCGGTCTACAGTCAGCTGCCAGGCTCTCTGGTGGTGGCTGGCAAGACCGGTACCAGCAACGACTCCCGTGACAGCTGGTTTGCCGGTTTCAGTCAGGACCTGCTGGCCGTGGTGTGGATGGGCCGTGATGACAACGGGGCGACGCCGCTGACGGGCGCAACCGGGGCCTTGCAGCTCTGGACCGGTTTCATGCGCCGTGCCCAGCCGGTTTCTCTGGATCTGGCCCTGCCGGATAACGTACAGCTGGCCCTGATCGATCCCTATAGCGGTGAGGGGCGCGAGGCGGGTTGTCCGGGAGCGGTACAGATGCCGTATATTCGCGGCAGCGAGCCGCCGGTGGTGCCTTGCGGTGGTGTGGTGCCCGATGAGGACCCGCTGCGTGACTGGCTGCAGCAGTGGCTGGAGTGAATCGGATCAATGAAGGTCGGCCGAGGGCCGGCGTGGACAGTGGAGGCGCGAGGGTGTCGATGATGCAGGCTGCAAGAACGGCCAGATTCGGATGGGTGCTGCTGGGCATGTCGCTGTTGGCAGGCTGTGCGACACCGGTGCAGCGTGGCTCGATTCCGGTGGTGGATGCCAGTGTGCCGCTGTCGGGTGCAGGCCCCGCCGGCGCAGCGCAAGCTCTGCCTCCATCGCCCCGGATGCCTGCTGCCGCGCCGCAAGACAGCGGTGTGGTGGTGATGGTGCCGCAAGCGCCGGTGGTGGCGCCGATCCAGACCTTCCCGGCCGCCGGAGTAGGCTTTGAACTGCCAGCAGCACCCGCACTGCCGCAGGCGCCGGCTGCCGTGCAGCCCAGCGCCGGGGTGGGCGCACTGACCCTCTCGGCGGATGAGCAGCTCGATGGCCCGGTGCTGGCGCTGCTGACTTCTGCCCAGCAGATGGAGCGCAGTGGCAACCTGGGCGGTGCATCAGCCAGCCTTGAGCGGGCCCAGCGTATCGCGCCCCGCGAGCCTCAGGTGCTCTATCGTCTGGCTGAGGTACGCCTGGCTCAGGGGGATGCGGCCCAGGCTGAACAGCTGGCCCGTCGCGGCCTGAGCTATGCGGGGGGACGCCAGGCCTTGCAGGCCAGTCTGTGGGATGTGATTGCGCGGGCCCGCGACCGTCAGGGCGATGCCGCCGGTGCCGCCGAGGCCCGCCGTCAGGCGCGGACCACCCTGTGATGGGTGCGCGTATTCCGGCGCTGGCCGATTGCCTGCTGGGTATCGAGCAGCAGCTGCATCAGCTGGGTTGGTGGAGCACTGAGCCGCCTGCGGCAGAGCGTCTGGCCAGTACGGTGCCTTTCTGCGTCGATACCCTGCTTTTTGAAGAGTGGCTGCAGTGGGTGCTGCTGGTCCGCATGAAGGTGCTGCTGGAGCAGGGCGCGCCGCTGCCTACTGCCAGTGGCTTGCGGGCGATGGGGGAGCAGGCCTGGGCGCAGCGAGACGTAGCGCTGACGACGCTTCTGGCGCTACTCGATGACTTCGACCGTCTGATCAGTACCCGCGACCCCCGTTGAGCGGCCTGTGTGCCGCCAGGACTGCAGTCGGGCAACTTCGGCTTGACTTGACAGGGGCTAATCCGAACAATCTGCAATTTGCCGTCATCCGTGGCCGTTTGCCGCGCGCGGCAGGCCAACAGGTGCACACCCGCGCCGCCCAAGTCAAACCCTGTCATGCACCTACCGGGCTGCAGGGTCGGGAGCTTCCGTAACAGCAGGACAGCTCCCGAAATATGCTAAGTCAGCAGCTGACGTCTCCGGCGATTACCGTCGCCCCATGCTCTGCCTGGCAGTCAACCGAACTTCGGTCACCCGCACGCGGGTGTTTCTCAGGCGTTCAAGAGGTGAAACGTGGAGCTTTTATCTGGCGCTGAAATGGTCGTCCGCTTCCTGCGCGACGAAGGCGTAAAGTACATTTACGGGTACCCGGGTGGTGCCCTTCTGCATATTTATGATGCTCTTTTCAAGGAAAGGGCCATCGAGCACATTCTGGTGCGTCACGAGCAGGCAGCCACTCATATGGCTGACGGCTACGCCCGGGCTACCGGCAAGGCAGGTGTGGTGCTGGTGACGTCCGGTCCCGGTGCTACCAACGCGATCACCGGTATCGCCACCGCCTACATGGACTCGATTCCGATGGTGGTGCTGTCCGGCCAGGTGCCGAGCAATATGGTCGGTACCGACGCCTTCCAGGAAACCGACATGGTCGGCATTTCCCGGCCGATCGTGAAGCACAGCTTCATGATCAAGCATCCCTCGGAAATTCCTGAGGTGCTGAAAAAGGCTTTCTACATTGCCGAAACCGGCCGTCCTGGTCCGGTGGTCGTGGACATTCCCAAGGACATGACCAACCCGGCCGAGAAGTTTGAGTACGTCTACCCGAAAAAGGTCAAGCTGCGCTCCTATGGCCCGGCGACCCGCGGTCACTCCGGACAGATCCGCAAGGCGGCAGAGATGCTCCTGGCGGCCAAGCGTCCGGTGCTCTACGCCGGCGGTGGCGTGATCATGGGCAATGCCTCGGCGCCGCTCACAGAGCTTGCCCGCATGCTCAATCTGCCAGTGACCAATACCCTGATGGGGCTGGGTGCTTATCCGGGCAGCGATCGCCAGTTCCTCGGCATGCTCGGCATGCACGGCAGCTATACCGCCAACCTGACCATGCACCATGCCGACGTGATTCTCGCCGTGGGTGCGCGTTTTGATGATCGGGTCATCAACGGTCCGGCGAAGTTCTGCCCGAACGCCAAGATCATCCATATCGATATCGACCCGGCTTCGATTTCCAAGACCATCAAGGCGGATGTGCCGATTGTCGGTCCGGTCGACAGCGTGCTGGGCGAGATGGTCGCGATCCTCAAGGAAATCGGCCAGCAGCCGAACCAGGAAGCGGTCGCCAGCTGGTGGAAGCAGATCGAGGAGTGGCGTGGCAACCGTGGTCTGTTCCCCTATGACAAGGGCGATGGCAGCATTCTCAAGCCGCAGGCGGTCATCGAGATGCTTCATGAGGTGACTCACGGCGATGCCTTCGTGACCTCGGACGTCGGCCAGCACCAGATGTTTGCTGCGCAGTACTACAAGTTTGACAAACCCAACCGCTGGATCAACTCCGGTGGTCTGGGCACCATGGGGTTTGGTTTGCCGGCGGCAATGGGCGTCAAGCTGAACTTCCCGGATGTAGACGTCGCCTGCGTGACCGGCGAGGGCAGTATCCAGATGAACATTCAGGAGCTGTCCACCTGCCTGCAGTACAACCTGCCGGTGAAGATCGTCACCCTCAACAACCAGGCGCTGGGCATGGTCAAGCAGTGGCAGGACATGCAGTACGGTGCCCGTCACTCTCACTCCTACATGGAGTCGCTGCCTGATTTCATCAAGCTGGCCGAGTCCTATGGTCATGTCGGCATGCGGGTGACTGATCCCAAGGATCTCAAGCCCGTGATGGAAGAAGCCTTTGCTCTGAAGGATCGTCTGGTGTTCCTCGACATCCGGGTCGATTCCACCGAGCAC
>CAZFFB010000015.1:0-15110 GCA_964517735.1 uncultured Pseudomonas sp. | reverse complement strand
GTTGTCCACCGCGATCACCCGGCAGCCCTCGGCCTGCACGTGGCGGCGCAGCGCCTGGCTGACTGCGCCGAGCGAGCAGCCCAGATCGTAGAGGGCGCTGTGCGGCTGGGCGAACTGGCCGGCGATCACCCCGAGGTTCTCGACGATGGTCGGATAACCCGGCACCGAGCGCTTGATCATGTCGGGGAACACCCGCACCACCGCCTCGTTGAACACGAAGTCGGCGACCTGCTCCTGGGGGGTGGCGTAGATGCGGTCGGGTTGCTGGGTCACGGCATGATTCTCAGGCGCTGCACAGGCAAGGGCGCGCATTCTAGCGAACTCGCTGGCCGGCGAGCAGTACGGATTGTCCCGTGCATCGGCCCTGATCGGCGCTGCGGCTCTTGCCGAGCGGGATCGGCAGCCGGTTCGCCAAGTGTGGCGGGATACATTGCAGTAGTCCTGCAAGTTTCAGGGATATATATCCCTGAAACTTGCAAGGTCATGTCTCGCTAGTTGAATGAGTGTCGGGAGTGGCTGGGTTTATTTATATCCCTGCATCTTTTAAGGATAATGAGTGCTGCACTTAAATAAGGCGCGTGGCAAGTAACGCCAGAATGGGCATTCCAGAACATTGGCTTTTTCAGTGCACTGAAAGTGTGCATTTCTGTGACATTTGTTACCTTGATTTGTTGCTGCGTCGCACAGAAAGAGTGCCAATCTGATATGTGCCTTTTGCGAACTGTTTCTCGGTTTTTCAGGGGAAATCGGTGGTTATATGCACCCCCAGCAACGACGCCGTCACATGACTTGCCTAGAGTTTGTCGGCGGTTGCTGAGGAGAACTTCTTCGAAGTCGACCACATATAAGGCAGTGCCGGATAAACCGGTTTCCCGCTCTGGATCAAGGATCACAAGGAAATTACCATGGCTTTCTCTCTGAACCTCTCTGCTTCCCTGAATGGCATTACCGCTGCACTGAAATCCACACTGGGTACTGTCAGTTCCACACTGACCAGTACTGTAAGTGCCATCAAGACCGTACTGGATGCTGCGGCCAGCACCGTCAAGCCCGTCGTGACCGCGGTTGTCGATACCGTCAGCGCGGTGGTTGATGTGGTCGGTGATGTCGTGACAGGCGCTGTCGATCTGGTCGGTGCCACGGTCGGTGCCGTGGTCGAGGTGGCCAGCGATGTGGTCGGTGCCGTAGTCGATACTGTGGGGGCGGTGGTGGATGTCGCCGGTGCCGTGGTCGGTGCGGTAGTCGATACCGCTGTCGGCGTGGTCGGTGCGGTGGTCGATATCGCCGGCGGCGTGGTCGGTGCGGCGGTCGAGGTCGTCGGTGGCGTGGTTGACGCTGCGGTGGGTGTGGTCGGCGCCGTGGTCGATGTGGCCGCCGGTGTCGTGGATACCGCTGTCGGCGTGGTCGGCGCTGTGGTTGACGTGGCGGGTGCCGTGGTCGGTGGCCTGGTGGATACAGCGACCGGCATCGTCGGCGGCGTGCTGGATGTGGCCGGTGCCGTGGTCGAGACCGCTGTGGATCTGGTCGGTGGCGTGGTCGGCGGCGTGCTGGACGTGGCGGCTGGCGTGGTTGACACCGCCGGTGGCCTGGTGGGTGGTCTGGTTGACACCGCGGTGGGCGTGGTCGGTGCCGTGGTCGATGTGGCCGGTGGTGTGGTCGAGACCGTGGGGGGTGTGGTCGACACCGTGGTTGACGTCGCTGACGGCGTCATCGGTCTGGTCGGCAACACGGTCGGCGGCGTGACTGACGTCCTCGCCTGAGTCTGAGAGACGGTGGCAGGCACTGGCCTGCCGCCCGTCCCCAGCAGTACAAGACCCCGGCCTGTTGCTGCAGGCCGGGGTCTTGCATTGCCGGCACCCGAGGTATCGCGGCCTGCGGCCTGTACCTTAGCGTGCCTCGAATAGCACCTGCGCGACCTCGCTGTAATGACGGGCAAAGTGCACCGTCAGCCCCTCCTTGAGGTAATCGGGCAGCTCGGCAAAGTCGCCGCGGTTGGCCTCTGGCAGGATCAGCTCGTGGATCTTCTGCCGCCGGGCGGCAATCACCTTCTCCCGTACCCCGCCGATGGCCAGCACCTGGCCGGTCAGGGTCAGCTCGCCAGTCATCGCCACGTGCTTTTTCGGTGCCTGGCCACGGGCCAGGGACAGCAGGGCGCTGGCCATGGTGATGCCGGCGCTCGGGCCATCCTTGGGCGTGGCCCCCTCGGGGACGTGCAGGTGGACGAAGGCCTGATCGAAGAAGCTCGGGTCGCCCCGGTACTGGGCCAGGTGCGAGGCGATGTAGCTGTAGGCGATTTCCGCCGACTCCTTCATCACCTCGCCCAGCTGGCCGGTCAGCTTGAAGCCGCGATTGAGGGTGTGGATGCGGGTCGCCTCGATCGGCAGGGTAGCGCCGCCCAGGCTGGTCCAGGCCAGCCCGGTGACGATGCCTGTACCCTGCAGATGGCGCTCCTTGCGAAACACCGGCATGCCCAGATACGCCTCAAGATCCCGCGCGCCGATACGCAGCCGGGCCTCGGGATCCTGCAGCAGCTGCACCACCGCCTTGCGCACGATCTTGCCCAGCTGCTTTTCCAGCTGGCGTACGCCGGCCTCGCGGGCATAGCCCTCGATCACCGCCCGCAGGGCACCGTCGCTGATGCGCAGACGCTTGCCGGGCACGCCCGCGCGCTGCAGCTGGCGCGGCCACAGGTGATCGCGGGCGATGGCCAGCTTCTCCTCGGTGATGTAGCCGGACAGGCGAATCACCTCCATGCGGTCGAGCAGCGGGGCCGGAATGCTGTCCAGGGTGTTGGCGGTGCAGACGAACAGCACCTTGGAGAGGTCCAGACGCAGGTCCAGGTAGTGATCGAGGAACTCGACATTCTGCTCCGGATCAAGGGTTTCCAGCAGCGCCGAGGCCGGGTCGCCCTGGTAGCTGGCACCGAGCTTGTCGATCTCGTCGAGCATGATCACCGGATTCATCACCTCGACCTCCTTGAGCGCCTGCACCAGCTTGCCGGGCAGCGCGCCGATGTAGGTGCGCCGGTGGCCCTTGATCTCCGCCTCGTCGCGCATGCCGCCCACCGAGAAGCGGTAGAACGGCCGGCCGAGCGATTCGGCGATCGACTTGCCGATGCTGGTCTTGCCCACCCCGGGCGGACCGACCAGCAGGATGATGGAGCCGGCAATCTCGCCCTTGAAGGCGCCGACGGCGAGAAACTCGATGATCCGCGTCTTGATGTCATCCATTCCGGCGTGGTGCTTGTCCAGCACCTTGCGGGCGCGGGCCAGATCCAGCTTGTCCTTGCCCAGCACGCCCCAGGGCACGCTGGTCGCCCAGTCCAGGTAGTTGCGGGTCACCGCGTATTCCGGGGAGCCGGTTTCCAGCAGCGCCAGCTTGTTGAGCTCCTCGTCGATGCGCTTTTGTGCCGGCGTCGGCAGCGTCTTGCCCTCCAGCCGCTGGCGGAAGGCATCGGCATCGGCGCTCTTGTCGTCCTTGGTGATGCCCAGCTCCTTCTGGATCACCTTGAGCTGCTCGCGCAGGAAGAACTCGCGCTGGCGCTGGCCGAGGGTGCTGTTGACCTCGGCGCTGATCTCCTTTTGCAGGCGCGCCACTTCCACTTCGCGGCGCAGCAGCGGCAGCACCCGCTCCATGCGCGGCAGCAGTTCGAGGCTGTCGAGCACGCTCTGCAGGTCAGCGCCGCGGGCGGTGGTCAGGGCGGCGGCAAAGTCGCTCAGAGGCCCCGGATCATTGGGGTTGAAACGGTTGAGGTAGTTTTTCAGCTCCTCGCTGTACAGCGGGTTGAGCGGCAGCAGCTCCTTGATGGCATTGATCAGTGCCATGGCATAGGCGCGCACCTCATCGCTGTCATCGGCCGGGGTGCGCGGGTAGTCGACTTCCACTAGATAGGGCGGGGTGCGGCTCAGCCAGTGGCGGATGCTGACCCGGGTCAGCCCCTGGGCCACCACCTGCACGGTGCCGCCCTGCTTGCTGGCATGGTGGATGCGCGCCACGGTGCCGGTCAGCGGCAGGTGGTCGGGGTCGAAGGCCTCGGCGCTGGGCACCGGCTCATCCAGGTAGAACAGCGCCACGCAGTGATGATGGGTGTGGGCGACCCGATCGAGGGTCTCTTCCCAGTACTGGGGATTGATCTCGATCGGCAGCACCTGCCCCGGGAACAGCGGGCGATTGTGCACCGGCAGGATATGCAGCTGATGGGGCATCACCAGCTGCTGGGGCAGCGCGTCCTGGCTGTCGCGGGTAGCGGGCTCGGTGTCGTGGGGGAGGTCCTGGTCGCTCATGGTAGGCCTGCGGTGACGAATGACAGTCTTGTAGATGGGGGCGCTGTCGCGGCCATTTCAAGCACCGGGCCGCGGGGCAGGCGTTACCGTATTTTGCTTGATTGTTACGTTATTACTTTTTAGCATCCTGCGCCGCCCGGCCAGCCCCGCAGCCGGGCGCGTCTTTGCATGGCTGTCTGCGGTGCCCCTGATGGGCGCTGCTCGATTTCGAGGTCGAACATGAACCCCCTGCGCCACCCCCTTGCCACGGCCGTTGCCCTGGCCCTCTCTCCCTGCCTGGTCCATGCCGCAGCGCCCGTTCAGGGCAATACACCGCTGCAGCTGCAGGACACGGTGGTCAGTGCCAGCACACTGGCCAGCCGTATCGGTGAAATGACCACCTCTGCCGAGGTGCTGGAGGGCGATACGCTGGTACTGCGCCGCGCAGCGACCCTGGGCGAGAGCCTGGACGGGCTGCCGGGCGTGCACGCCGCAGGCTTTGGCGCCGGCGCCAGCCGCCCGGTGATCCGCGGCCTCGACGGCGGGCGGGTCAAGGTACTCAGCGATGGCGTCGACGTGCTGGATGCTTCCACCGTCAGCCAGGACCATGCGGTGAGCGTCGAGCCGCTGCTGGCCGAGCGCATCGAGGTGCTCAAGGGTCCGGCGACCCTGCTGTATGGCGGCGGGGCGATCGGCGGGGTGGTCAACGTGATCGACAAGCGGGTGCCGACCTACGTGCCGGAGCAGGGCTATGAGGGCGAGCTTGAGCTGCGTGCCAACAGCGTGGCCAACGAGGGCGCCGGGCTGTTCGGCCTGACCGCCGGTGCCGGCAATTTTGCCGTGCGCGTCGAGGGGCTCAAGCGCCAGGCCGACGATTACGAGATTCCCGGTGCCGAGGGCGACCCGCGCTCGAGCAAGCAGGCCGGCTCCTACAACGACACCGACAGCTACAGCCTGGGCGGCAGCTTCATCGGTGAGCGCGGCTATCTGGGCCTGGCCTACAGCCGTCAGGAGAATCGCTATGGCTTGCTGGCTCACGCGCATGTCGAGTGCGACCCGCATGGCAACCACTGGCACTGCGGTGAGCACGGGCACGGCGAGGAAGCGCACAAGGAGGAGGGCCACGAGGACGAGCACCACGACGAGCATGGCGGTGCTGTGCCCTACATCAGCCTCAAGCAGGACCGCTGGGACCTGCGCGGTGAGCTGAGCGATCCGCTGCCAGGCTTTGTCCGGGCGCGCCTGCGCCTTGGACATACCGACTACCGGCACGCCGAGATCGAGGAGGGGGCTAAGGCTGCGGTGTTCGAGAACCGCGCCAGCGAGGCGCGCCTTGAGCTGACCCATCAGCCGCTGCTGGGCTGGCAGGGCGTGCTCGGCGCGCAGACCACCCGCCGCGACTTTGCCCGCTTTACTGCGGAAAACCCCATGCCGCAGAGCCTGACCCGCAACCATGCGCTGTTCCTGCTTGAAGAGTACACCGCCGGCGCCTGGCGCTACGAGCTGGGGGTGCGCCATGAGTGGCAGGACATCGATGCCGAGGCCGGCGCCACGGACACCGACCACGCCGGCACCTCGCTGTCGGCCGGTGCGGTGTGGAGCTTCGCCCCCGACTATGCGCTGGGCTTCTCGCTGTCGCGCTCGCAGCGCCTGCCGACCGCCGAGGAGCTGTACGCCTACGGACCGCATGCCGCCAGCCGGACCATCGAGAGGGGCAATGCGGCGCTTACGGAGGAAACCTCGCACAACGCCGAGCTGACCCTGCGCAAGCTGGCCGGTGACACCACCTTTGCCCTCAGCCTGTTCCGCAATCAGGTCGACGACTTCATCTATGCCGCCGACCTTGGCCGCCAGCCGGGTGGCGGCTACCGCGAGGTGGAATACCGCCAGGCCGACGCCGTGCTGACCGGTGGCGAGTTCGAGGTGCGCCAGCAGTTCACCGACAGCTTCGCCGCGACCCTGTTCGGCGATCATGTGCGCGCCACCTTCAAGAGCGGCGGCGCGCTGCCGCGCATCCCCGCCGACCGCCTGGGTGTGCGCTTCGACCAGCGTTTCAGCAGCGCCCTCGACGGCCAGCTGGCGTTCTACCGGGTACAAAAGCAGAACGACAACGACGACTTCGAGACCGATACCGCCGGCTACAACATGCTCGGCGCCACGCTGAACTACCACGGCAGCCTGAGTCAGGCCGACTATCAGCTCTACCTAAAGGCCGACAACCTGCTGGATGCCGAGGCGCGCCAGCACAGTTCGCTGATCAAGGACGAGGTGCTGCTGCCGGGGCGCAACCTCAGTGCCGGGGTGCGGGTGAACTTCTGAGCCGGGCGGCCGCGCACCGCGCTTTGCGGGTATGCTGCGCGGCCACCTTCATCCCCTCTGGAGCTTCCATGCGCACACCCGCCGACAATCCCCTGCACGGTGTCACCCTCGAGGCGCTGCTCAAGGCGCTGGTCGATCACTACGGCTGGGACGGTCTGGCCCAGCGCATCGATATCCGCTGTTTCAAGTCCGATCCGAGCCTCAAGTCCAGCCTGACCTTCCTGCGCCGTACCCCCTGGGCGCGCGAGCGGGTCGAGGCGCTGTACCTGCGTCTGCCGCGCCGCGAGGGCTGAGCCGGCGGGCTGTGGCGCTGCCGCGCTCAGTCACCGACCACCACACCCTCGCGGCGTGGATCGGCGCCGCCCTGCAGCTGACCGCCCTGGCGCTGCAGCGCCTGGATACCGCTGGGCAAGGCCTCCTGCGCCAGTGCATGCCCACGCGCGCGCAGCGCCTTCAGGGTGGCTGGCGGGAAGCGGTCCTTCTCCAGGACCAGCGCGCCACTGACATTGATGAAGTTGGGCAGATCGATCGCCTGCTGCGGGCTCAGCTGCCAGTCGTGCAGGCCCAGCAGGGTCTTGGCGGTGAAGTGGATGATCCCGGCGCCGCCCGGCGAGCCGAGGCTGGCCAGCAGCTCGCCGCTGGCGGCATCGAACACCAGGGTCGGACTCATGCTCGAGCGCGGGCGCTTGCCGGGTTCCACGCGGTTGGCCACCGCGTAGCCGCGCGCATCGCGCGGCACGAAGGCAAAGTCGGTGAGCTGGTTGTTGAGCAGCAGCCCGCCCGGAAGGCCGGTGCCGCCATCGCTGAGCAGGCGGGCGCCGAAGGCCGCCTCGATGCTGCTGGTCATCGCCACCGCCCGGCCCTGGCTGTCGATGACGCTGATATGGCTGGTGCCAAATTCCGGCTGCTCAGGCTGCGGCGCCTGGGCCAGGGGCTTTCCGCCCGGCAGGCCGTGGCTGACCCTGGGGCTGGCCGTGCTGCCGATCAGCGCGGCGCGCTGGCTCAGGTAATCGCGATCCAGCAGGCTGCGCCAGTTCCCGGCCGGCGGGCGGACGAACGCCGGATCGGCGATGTACTGCGCCCGGTCGGCAAAGGCCAGTCGCGCCGCCTCGCTGTAGCGGTGCAGGAACTCAGCCCCCGGCCGCTGCTGCTCGAGGGGCGCTTTCAGCGCGGGCAGCTGCTCGAGCAGGCCGAGCATCTGCATCAGGGTCAGATGCCCGGAGGAGGGCGGCGGGAAACCGCAGACCCGATAGCGCCGCAGCCACACCTCACACAATGCCACGCGGCGCAGCGCCTGATAGCGGGCCAGATCCTGCAGGCTGAGTCGTCCGGGATTGCTGGGGTGCTCCTGCACCCGCGCCACCAATGCTGCGGCCAGCGGGCCTTGGTAGAACACCGCACTGCCGTGCGCGGCGATCTGGCGCAGCATCTGGGCCTGTGCCGGGTTGCGCAGGCGCGCCCCCTGGGCCAGCGGCTGACCTTGCGGGTAGTAAAGACGCGCCGCCGCCGGATCAGTGCGCAGGTGGGTGTCGGCCGCCAGCAGCGTGTGTAGGCGCGGGCTGACCGCAAAGCCCTGCTCGGCCAGCTCGATGGCCGGCACGAACAGCGCCTGCCAGGGCAGCTGGCCGTGGGTACGGTGCGCCTCCTCAAGCATCTTCACCAGGCCCGGCACGCCAACGGCGCGGCCGCCGACCAGTGCCTGCATGAAGGGCAGCGGCTGGCCCTTGGCATCGAGAAACAGCCGCTCATCGGCGGCGGCGGGGGCGGTTTCCCGGCCATCCCAGGCATCGAGGCGCTGGCCGTCCCAGTGCAGCAGCAAGGCGCCGCCGCCAAGGCCGCTCGATTGCGGCTCGACCACCCCCAGCACCAGCTGGACAGCGATTGCCGCATCCAGGGCGTTGCCGCCGGCCCGCAGCATCTCAAGGCCGGCGGCGGCGGCCAGCGGATTGGCCGCCGCCACCGCCTGACGCTCGAAGCGCCAGCCAGGCTTGCTCTGATAGCCGCTGGCAGCCTCCGGCTGCAGCGGTCGCAGCGCAAGGGGCGGAGCGGGCGGGCTGCTCTGGCAGGCCCCCAGCAGCAGGGCCACCAGCAGTGCGGGCCAGCGGCGGCGCAGCGCCTTTGCAGAGGGTCGGATCGGGGCGGGCATTGGCTCGTTCTCCATGGGCCATTGGGTGGCGGGTGGCATGTTCAGTGGGGGTTGACCTGCGCCGCCTCAGGCGCTGGGGCTTCCGGGGTGCAGTGCGCGTTGGCCTGCAGTGCCGGGCGCAGGATCGGCAGCAGTCCCTTGAGGGCCTGCACCGGCAGGGCCGAGGTGAAATGGTAGTCGCCGGCCTGCTCGCCCGGCACGTAGGCGGTCAGGGTGCCGAAGTGCCGGTCACCGAGATAGAACACGAACGTGGCGGTGCGGTTGCGTACCTGCGAGCGGATCCGCTGGCCGCTGGCGGCCACGCTGTCCAGGCGATTGTCGCCGGTGCCGGTCTTGCCGCCCACCGCCAGTGGCTGACCGTTGGCATCAAGCAGCTGGCCTTGCAGGCGGCGGGCGGTACCCTGTTCCACTACCTCGCCCAGCACGCCACGCAGGGCGGCGGCCACCTCCTTGAGCATCACCGGCTCGCCCGGTGCGCCCTGCGCGCGCAGGGTGGTGTCATAGGGGGTACCGGCGGCAAAGTGCAGGCTGTCGAGGCGGATGGTCGGCAGGCGCCGGCCGTCATTGAGGATGATGCCCATCAGCTCGGCCAGCGCCGCCGGGCGATCCCCGGAGCTGCCCAGGGCGCTGGCCAGCGACGGCACCATGTGTTCGAAGGGAAAGCCCAGCCGGGCCCAGCGCTGCTGCAGATCAAGAAACGCCTCCACCTCGATGAGGGTGCGGATGCGGCTGTCCCGGGCACTGCGGTGGCGGGTCTTGAACAGCCAGTCATAGACCTCCTGGCGCTCGGTCTGGCTGGCCTCGCGCAGCGCCGCAAAGTCGGCATCAGGGTGCCTGAGACGGTAGCCGATCAGCCACAGCTCCAGCGGATGGACGCGGGCCACATAGCCCTGATCCGGCAGGCTGTAGGTGCCGGGTGCATAACGCTGATAGAGGTCGGCCTGCTGGCGCTCCGAGCCTGCCGCCGGCCCCAGATGCTTGTGCAGGAAGGCGCTGAAGGTGGCCAGATCCGCTGCGGGGAACAGGTAGCGGTGAATGGCCGCCAGGCGCGCGGCGCTCGGGCGCAAGCCCTCCAGCAGGGTGTCGAGCATCGCCTCGGGCGGCAGATGGCGGTACTTGCGCCAGAAGCGCTGCAGGAACACGTTGCCCTCGCGGTCGGCAAAACGCTGCAGGTAGACCCGCCGGTCGGGATGGCGGTCATCCTCCAGCAGGGCGGCGCTGTTGCCGGGCATGTGCTGGGTGCTGTAGCGCACCAGATCGCGCAGCATCCGCACAAAGGGCAGGTTGATCGACTCGCGCAGCGCCTCGCGCACGGTCGGCATCCGGCCGTTGTCCTCGCGGCGGAAGTTGCCAAAGGTATGGGCGCCGCCGCCGGTGAAGAACACCTCGTGGGGGCTGGCCGAGTAGCGCCGCTCGAGGGCGGCCTGCAGGGTGTCCTCAAGGCTGGCCTCAGGCCATGCGTGCAGGTGATCCAGCAGCCAGCGGCTCAGCGGATCACGCGCCCTGGCGCGGGCGCTGCGCCGTGCCTCGGGTGTGCTGAGCGCATGCTGGCGGTGCAGCTCGGCAATCACCTCCAGGTAGGTGGCCAGTACCCGCAGCTTGGCGGTGGAGCCCAGTTCCAGCTTGCTGCCCTCGTTGATGTCAAAGGGCTGGCCGGTGGTGTCGGTCTGCACCCGGACCCGGTTGGCGCCGTCGCTGCGCTCGAACAGGGTGAAGCTGTAGTGCACCTCGCCGACGCCTGGCGCGCTGAGCATCCGCTCGCCCAGCAGGCCGGCCTGTACGGCGAAGTCGGCATCACCCAGCCGCTCCAGGTAGCGGCTGACCGCCTGCTGCAGCGGCTGGTCGAGGGTGGTGGTGACGGCCAGATCCAGGCGATCAACGTCATACAGGGGCAGATCGAGCTGACGCACCAGACGGGTACGCACCGCGTTCAGGCCCTTGTCGTGCTCGAGCGGGGCATGGGCCGGATTGCTCAGCAGGTCACGAAACGCCAGCGGCTGCTCGAGGGCGGCATCGCGCAGGGCCAGGCTGATCACCCCCTCCCGGGCCAGCAGGCGCAGGTGGCTGTCGGTCAGCTGCAGCAGGGCATGGCGGCCACCATTGAGATACCAGGAGGGGCGCCGCTGGGCGATCAGCAGCGCCAGGCTGCGGCGCAGCGCCAGACCCTGCTCGGCAAGGCTCACGCCCTCGCCACCGGCCAGCGCCCGGTTATGCGTGTGCAAGCGAATGCCGAACCAGACCCACAGGCCCTCGGCCATGCCATGCACCTCGCCATAGCCTGGGGCGGCGGCCAGCGGCACGCTGTTCAGGTAGTCCAGCACCAGCTGCTGGTGAACGCCCAGGGTTTCGCGGCCTGCCTGGTAGGCGCGCAGCGAAGCGGAGAGCATCTGGCGCAGCTTTTCCGCCGCATCGCGGGTGCGCCCGCCCGGAGAGTGGCGGAACTTCTCGATCTGGGTGGCGAGGGTGCTGCCACCGGCACTGCGGCTGTCCGGATCAAGGCGGCGGGCCAGCTGGCTCCAGGCGGCCTGCAGAAAACGTGGCCAGTCCACGGCCGGGTTGAGAAAAGGCCGTCCGGCATCCAGCAGGTCGCGGTTCTCGATGAACAGCAGGCTGGCGACCAGCAGCGGCGGGATATCGGCAAACTGCGCGAAGGCCTGCGGCGCCGCGTGGAAGGCGAACACCGGCTCGCCCCGGCAGTCGCTGATGGCAAGGCCTGTGCGGGTCTTTTCCCGGTACGGGGGGTACAGGCCACGCTGCGTGTAGTCGAGCAATGCCTGGGAGAAGCGCGCCTGCTGCTCGACCCGGTAGCCCTGCGCTTCGAGGCGCCGGATGAAGTCTGGCAGGGCGACATAGCCAAGACGCTGGTCGAACGGGCCATGGCGCGGCCAGATGATCGCCGGGCTGGGGCCGGGCTCGAGACGAAACTGCAGGGTACTGGCCTGCTCGGCGAGCCATTTCGATTGCTGCTCTGAGGTGTATGCCTCCTCACGCAGCAGCAGGAATGCCCCCCCGCCCAGCAGCCCGATGACCACGACCAGGCTGGCGCGCGCCCAGTAGAGATGACGGTAATGCCGGGCCAGGCGTGCCCGCAGGGCGGCCTGGGTGGCGTGAGGGTCCGAGGGCTGGGGGGAGGGTGTCGGGCTGTCCATGACATCGCCTTGTTCGATTGCGCGGGTCAGGATACAGCGTAACCGCAATGGGCGAGGCGCACCGTGCAGCATACGGCAGGCGCTGGAGGGTGCTGATCTTCAGTTACTCTTGTTCAGGCCCCCGTGCATCCCATCAAGACTGATGACTCAGGTAAATCCCGATGAACTATGTGATTGATCCGCCCGCCCTCAGCAGCCTGCCGATTGCCGGCAGCGAACAGCGCTTCCCCGTGCGCCGCGTCTACTGCGTGGGCCGCAACTATGCCGCGCACGCCCGCGAGATGGGCTTTGATCCCGAGCGCGAGCCGCCGTTCTTTTTCTGTAAGCCCTCTGATGCAGTGACGGGCGTGTGCCCGGGCGACACCCTGGATCTGCCCTATCCGAGCGAAACCCGCAACTGCCACTACGAGATCGAGCTGGTGGTAGCGATCGGCAAGGGGGGGCACAACATCCCCGCGCAGGAGGCCAATGAGCATGTGTTCGGTTATGCCGTGGGGCTGGACATGACGCGCCGCGACCTGCAGATCGCGATGCGTGAGGTGGGCCGCCCGTGGGAAGTCGGCAAGGCCTTCGACCACTCGGCACCGATGAGCGCGCTGCACTCGGCGGCCGAGGTGGGCCATCCGCGCCAGGGCGGTATCTGGCTGCAGGTCAACGGTGAAGACCGCCAGCGCAGCGACATTGACCAGATGATCTGGTCGGTGCCGGAGACCATCGCCTACCTGTCGCGCTTCTTCGAACTGCAGCCGGGCGATCTGATCATGACCGGCACGCCTGAGGGTGTCGGCCCGGTGGTGGCGGGTGATCTGCTGGTCGGTGGCGTCGACGGGCTGGGCGAGCTGCGCGTGCGGATCGTCTGAGCCTCGCGCCTTAGCTGCGCGCCGCACTCACCCCTTCGAGGGTGGCGAACGAGGTGTCCTTGGCGGTCAGCAGGAAGTCGCGCATGAACGGCGCATCCAGCATGTCGGCGCGGATGCCGGCGTAGAGGGTGGCGTACAGGCCCTTTTCGCCAAGCTTCTTCGCCGTCACGTAGCCGCGAGAGCTGTACTCGTGCAGCGCCCAGTTGGGCAGGCAACTGACGCCACGGCCGCTGGCCACCAGCTGCAGCATCATCACCGTGAGCTCTGCGGTGCGCACCCCGGCCGGCTCGACATCAGCCGGCTCCAGAAAGCGGCTGAAAATATCCAGACGATCGCGCTCCACCGGATAGTGGATGAGTATCTCCGAGGCCAGATCCTCGGCCGCGACCCAGGGCTTGCCCGCCAGCGGATGCTGGTTGGCCACGGCCAGCTGCGCTTCATAGGTGAACAGCGGCACGTAGGTGATGCCGGGCAGCTCGAGGGGGTCTGAGGTGACCACCAGATCCAGATCCCCGCGCGCCAGCGCTGGCAGGGGCGCAAAGGCAAAGCCTGAGGCCAGATCCAGTTCGACCTCCGGCCAGGCATCGCGGAACTGGTCGATGGTCGGCATCAGCCACTGGAAGCAGCTGTGGCACTCGATGGCCATGTGCAGGCGTCCTGCCGTGCCGCCGGCCAGTCGCGCCAGGTCGCGCTCGGCGGCGCGCAGCTGTGGCAGCAGCGTGTCGGCCAGCTGCAACAGGCGCAGGCCGGCACTGGTAAAGCGCAGCGGGCGGGTCTTGCGCACGAACAGCTGCAGCCCGAGGCGCTCCTCCAGTTCCTTGAACTGGTGGGAGAGCGCTGACTGGGTCAGGTGCAGGCGCTCGGCCGCTTCCACCAGACTGTCGGCATCACGCAGGGCGTGCAGGGTTTTCAGATGGCGCAGTTCGAGCATCAGGACCTCGCGGGCAGGGGCGGAAGACGGGTGTCCGGCGCGGCCTGTCCATGAGCGGGCTTGATGGTACGGGCCGGGATCGTGAGTCTGGCTCAGTCAGCGAGGGCTGTCGACCCGCCCGCAGGCAAGGCTCACAAGGCCAGCGCCGGCTGCGGGCTACGCACCGGGGCCGGCGGGGGGCATGGCGTGCGCTGTTGCAGGTAGCGCGCCAGATGCTGCTGCTGCATCGGCCCAAGCAGCAGGCCGAGCTTGCTGCGGCGCCAGAGGATATCCGCAGGCTCGGTGGCCCATTCCTCCTCGCACAGGTAATCGACCTCGCGGGCATACAGGCCGGCACCGAAGTTCTCGCCCAGGTCCATCAGGCAGTGCACCCCCTCGAGCAGGTGCGTGGTACGGCTGCCGTAGCTGGTGGCCCAGCGCCAGGCCAGATCGCCGGACAGCCAGCGGTGGCTGGCGCACAGCTCATCGACCAGCTGCGCCGCCGAGGTCATGCCTTCGGCGCCCGGCAGGCGGCTGTGGGCGGTCCAGGGGCCGCCCATCTGTGCAAAGTGCGGCGCCAGCAGGGCCAGTGCCGCTTCGGCCAGCTTGCGGTAGGTCGTCAGCTTGCCGCCAAACACGGACAGCAAAGGCGCCTGCCCCGGTGGCTGCCCGCAGATCAGGGTGTAATCACGGGTCACGGCGGCCGGGTTGCCGCGGGCATCGTCACACAGCGGGCGCACGCCACTGAAGTGATGCACGATGTCGCCCCGCGTCAGTTGCCGGCGAAAATGCGCGTTGACCACGCCAAGCAGGTAGTCGGTTTCCGCCTCGCTGATGGTCACGCTGGCCGGATCGCCCTGAAACTCGCGGTCAGTCGTGCCGATCAGGCTGAAGCGCCCAAGCCAGGGAATCACGAAGACGATGCGTCCGTCCTCGTTCTGCAGCATGTAGGCCTGCTCGCCCTCATGCAGGCGTGGCACCACCAGGTGACTGCCCTGGATCATGCGGATCTGCCGCGGGCTGGGCTGCTGCAGGCGTTCGTTCAGCACCTGCTGGGCCCAGGGGCCGGCGGCGTTGACCAGTGCGCGGGCGCGCAGGGTCAGGCGCTGGCCATCGGCCTGCTGCAGCTCCACCCGCCATAGGTCCTGCTCGCGGCGAGCGCTCAGGCAGCGAGTGCGCAGCAGGATCCGCGCGCCGTGCTCGCGGGCGGACAGGGCATTGGCCACCACCAGGCGCGCATCATCGACCCAGCAGTCGGCGTACTCGAAGCCCTCGCGCAGGCTGCTCTGCAGCGGACTGCCCGGGCCGAACTGCAGGTGCCGCGATCCCGGCAGGCTGTGCCGCGCGCCCAGATGATCGTAGAGAAACAGGCCGGCGCGGATCATCCAGGCCGGGCGCAGGTGCGGGCGATGCGGCAGGATGAAGCGCATCGGCCGGATCAGGTGCGGGGCCATGCCCAGCAGG
>CAZFFB010000014.1:0-15198 GCA_964517735.1 uncultured Pseudomonas sp. | reverse complement strand
GTTGAACTCTTCTTCCTTGAGCGGCTGGTCCAGTCCGAAATACTCGCAGTGGCGGTCTTTCAAGGAGCCATCCAGTCGTTGCTGACGGCGCACCATCTCTTCCAGTTGCTGATAGGTGTAGCGGCCGAATTTCTGTCCGTAGCGCATGACCTGCAGCAGGTTCTCGGAGCTGGACCTCCAGCGCTTCAGCTCGAAGATGAACAGCGTTCCGCGGCGATCCAGTGCGAGGATATCTGCCTCCTCATGGAACTGACGCTCCTGAGCCAGCAGCATGAGCTGCTCCTCCGGGATGAGCTCCACAAGATGTGAAGCGAGGAAGTCTTCGATGTGCTTCTCGCTGATGTGCAGTGCGTCCGGCCGCTCGATGGCTACGCGGCGGCTGTCCGATAGTGCGCCGAGATTCAGTTCGTACAGCATCCTTACTCTCCTTTGAGCCAGCCGCCTTCGAGCATGACGGCAGCCAGCCGCTCCTCCGCCTCACGACAGCGTTGCAAGGCATCCTTGAAGGCTGAAATCGCTTCAGGTAGTGGCGGGATGTCCTCCTGCAGCGGCGGCAGCACATAGCGCGAGATGTTCAGCGTCCAGTCTTCGGCCTTGATCTCGTCGAGATCGACGATCCGCACAGCGTCCTGCACATCGACGAACTGCTCGTACCAGCCCTGGATCTGCTTGGCGTGCTCGAGCTCCAGGAAATTTTGTGCCCGGCCGCGGCGGAACAGGCGCGAGGCATCGGCAATCATCACCTTGCGCTTCTTGGCCTCGGGTTTGCGCAGGCGCAGCAGCAGGATGCAGGCGGCCAGGCCGGTGCCGTAGAAGAGGTTCGGTGCCAGGCCGATGACGCCCTCGATCAGATCCATTTCCAGCAACTTCTGGCGGATGCCCCCTTCCACTCCCTTGCGGAACAGCGCCCCCTGCGGCAGCACCACAGCCATGCGCCCGTTGCCTTTGGCCATCGACTTGACCATGTGCTGGACCCAAGCGAAGTCGCCGGAACCGGACGGAGGCACACCGGCGAAGTTGCGCCCGAAGGGATCGTTCGCCCACAGCTCTTCGCCCCACTTCTCCAGCGAGAACGGCGGGTTGGCAATCACGCAGTCGAAGGTAGCCAGGCGGTCGACATCATAGAATGCCGGGTTGCGCAGGGTGTCGCCGCGAACGATCTGGAAGTCCTCGATGCCATGCAGGAACAGGTTCATTCGCGCGATGGCGGAGGTGGTCAGGTTCTTTTCCTGGCCGTAGAGCTTGCCCCACAGGCGTTTGACGTCGCCGTGCTGCTCCTTCACGTGCTGGACAGCGGCCAGCAGCATGCCGCCCGTACCGCAGGCAGGGTCGTAGATGGTTTCGCCTTCTTTCGGATCGAGCATCTCGATCATCAGGCGCACCACGCTGCGCGGGGTATAGAACTCGCCAGCCTTCTTGTTGGTGGCGTCGGCGAACTTCTTGATCAGGTACTCGTAGGCATCCCCCAGCACATCGGATGCCACATTGCGGTTGCCCAGGGGCAGACGCGAGAAGTGCTCGATCAGGTCTTTGAGCAGCGCATCCGAGAGGCGCTCCTTGTTGGTCCACTGGGCGTCGCCGAACACACCGTAGAGGGTGTCGGGGTTGGCGCGCTCGATGGAGCGCATGGCCCACTGCAGGGCCGAGCCGACGTTGATCGACTTCTCCCGGACGTCCTCCCAATGGCAGAACTCGGGGATCTGGAAGCGGTGTGACTCGGGGAACAGTGCCAGCTCGGCGTCGCCGCTCTCCTCGACGATCTCGGCGTATTCCTCGTCCCAGACATCACAGATGCGCTTGAAGAAGAGCAGCGGGAAGATGTAGGTCTTGAAGTCAGCCGCGTCCACCGGGCCACGCAGGATGTTGGCGGACTCCCAGAGATGGCTCTCCAGCTGGCTGAGGGTGATGCTTGAATCGCTCAAAATCGGTGTCCTTGTGCCGATCAGCACGGTTGACGCCCAAGCGGTTGCTTTCAGAGCACACCATGCTGCGTCCTTCCCGTGACCAAAGACACAGAGAATACCGAACCCGACCGCGCCTGGCATGCATCCTTGGCTTGCCCGCTCAGATCATGGCCTCAGCCCAACCTCATTAGCTGCCAACCTGTGAATCATTTTGCCATCAGATCAGGGCCGCGCGTATCCGCTGCTTCCAGCCAGATACTCTGGCCTGATAGGCATCAGGCGGACCTTCTTTCGGGTGATGCACAGAGTGCAAAGGCTCACAGTACTTCGCCATGGTGCCTGGCCAGCGCAACGAGCCTTTCACTGTCTCCCTCAAGATTCTGTCTATGCATTTTCCTGCCTCAACACCGGCTTTGAAGCCCATGATCCGCGTTGACATGGTCTTCCGGTTGTCTGAGGTATCTATTTCTAGAAGGTAGCGTTGATCGCCGTTTTGTAGTTTGAACCTTGCCAGCAGATAGCAGCGTGATTTTTCGTGATCGATCATGTGGTAGCTGCAACGTGGAACGGGCGGCAGAGGCCTCACCTCCAGTGCTACCAGCGCAACTCCAGACTCTTGGGTGATTTGTTCAAGAATCTCTCGGAGCAGCGAGAAACGATCTGCAAGCCGTTCATGCTCGTCCCCATCACCCTCTCCCTCACCCAATTGTTGGAATTCTCCTGACGCTATGCTGCCCTCGCTCACAGGATCAGCCACGCTGAAGAGTTGGCTTTCTCTGCTCGAGCATTGCTCGTCGTCGACCTTCTTGCCATGACCGTTGGCACGCTCCCCGTTGTAGGCGATCTTGGTGCGCAGCTGAGCATCAAACGTGATCCCCTCAACAGGCAGATGAATCAACCTCTGCTCCTTGGCAGCAGTCGGCTCTTCGTCAGCATCCACCTCCACTTCTTCTGCTCCCGATGGCACAGATACACAGCCTGTTTTTTCACCTCTGACGGGTAACTTGAGAGCAGGGTGATGGAAAAAAATATCACCGCGATGGCTAAACCGGAGCCTCTGAAGCTTTTCGATCTCCCAGACCAGCAATTCGTTGCCTTCCGGATCAAAGGGACCTCGCACATCCATGGTGCTACCCGCGAGGGAAGGGGGTGCCATGAAGTCGAACTGCCACCTTGCATACGCCGAACCTTGCGGTACCCGCTCTTGCCTTTGGTTGAGGCTTTGCCAGATTGACTCGAAGGATCGCTTCACGTCCTGATTCAGCAGCAGCCAACTGAAATGGTCTCTGTATCCCTTGATTTTGAGAAGCTGACTTGGCGCACCTGTCTTCGGGAGCGTATGGATATGAACAACATCGCCCTCTCTGTAGACCGTGAAGGCCATGTCCAAGCCATTCGGTGCGAAGGCTGCACGGACGATGAAGGCAGCGTGGAAGAACATTTTTCGCGCCAGCTCGAATTTCGGCAGCCAGACGGTCAGACCATCGACCTCGAACACAAAGCATCGCTGTCCAGATATCTCAGGATTTGCAGCAAGCCTTCTGGCCAGACGTGGGCACTCACCCAACTGCCGTTCCCGCCAGGTATCTATTGCAGGAAGCACCACCGTCTTCTTGAAACCACTGGGGCGATAAGGAGCCCCTTCTTCGCCAAGAAACTCGCGACCAACGGCTAAGACACACGACATCTCCTGTGCGAACCGCTGCAACTGCAACTTACCGTTACGCTCAAAGAGAGCCGCCAAGCGCCACTCGGCTGCCGGAGTCGGAGCCCTGAAAAAATTTCCAACGGCCAGCAACCTGGATCCGTTCGGGATCTGACGAAATACTGTCCTATTCAATCCATCTTCCTATCAATCGAATGAACGCAGTGGTCAGTGGTGCCATCCTGCTTTTTTCCAATCCACAACGCCTTTCCAGCTCCCAGCGTCTGGACTTTATACCGGTCTGTACATCCTCCAGCATCGCTGCAGTCAGACGACGGATCTGATACTCGCCGACGGACTCGGCATAGCGATCCAAGAAGGTGCGGCATAAAGGCAGTTGATCGAGACGGTGCTCGACTGATGCCCGATGGGGTAGCTGCTGCAGGAACCAGTTGCGACTCCTGCGCGGAAGGCTCCGGTCTTCTTCGCTGTCTCTGCCAATTCGGATCAGCAGGCGTACCAGCTTTCTGTCCCGCGCTTGCCAGTCAACATGGCTGTTGTTGCCCTGTCGGCGCGGTCTGGCCTGATTTGCAGCCATCAGCCAGCTTCGGTCATGACGATAGAGCCAGGCGTAACATGCCTCTCCTCCGTTATGCCTGGCAGCCTTGGCGCCACCGTGATTAGCCAGTGCTTGCAGCCAAACGGCTCGGTATTGCTGCTTTTGCTCAAACTCAGCGGGGAGCAGCGGCACTGACCGGTCGGAGGCAAGGTCGACCTGGCGAGTCTTCGCCTCGCTGATCAGCTCGCCAGCATGCTGGCCGGGGCGCAGACTGGTCCAGACAATCAGATGCTGCAGCGCACTGAATCCCTTACGATGCTTCCTGAACATCGCCAACAGCCAGGGCGGAGGCTCCCCGGATGTCAGCAGACCGTTCGCAGCAAGCCAATCCCTGCGATGGGATGCCAGGATCTTCTCCCAGATGACTTCAGCCCTGACCTGCCGGCCGCGCCTGGCGCCGCACTCTGTAGCCAGGTACCGGTACAGGTTGGTCCAGCGTCCGTAGCCAGGCGATTGCACCTCTTCGAGCGCCAGCAGCTGCATAGCAGCCTTGGCGAGCCTGATAGCCTCTTCGCCCACGGGACTCACGCGAAGATCAAGGGGCAGAAACAGTGGAGAGGCTGGATGAAACTCGTGCCGCTGCGCTCGACGGAACGGGATAGGTGAGTTCAGGAGCTGACAGCCATGCTCGGGACAGGCATCTATCCCTTGAATCTGCCAGCTACGCCGCCAGTAGGGTTCACCGTAGCGCGCAGCCATATCTTCAAAGCAGATCGGGCAGTAACGCAGCCAATCGGGCCACTTGACCAAGGCCGTCGAGGCCCCAGACAGACCAATCGTCGGCCGGTCGGGAGCAAGCATGGCCTGAAAAAGATCGGTACGGCGCTCCGGCGGAATGAAAGGGGCATAGAGCGGGAACAGCGTGTGATTCAGGATCATGCCTTCCGCATCTAAGCCCGTGTTGTTCGCCAACGCAGTCAGGTGTGTAGGCAGATCGGTAATCGCGGCAACCTTGCTGTCACCGAAAAGCATGTGCAGCAAGGTCTTGTGGTTGCCTATCCCCAGATGTACCCGGCACCGGGCAATACCGCTGTAAAGCAGTTCGTCCGGGTAGAGCCTGGGGAAGTACATTTCAGCTCGCTCTCAGCAGAGGCCGCAGATCGAGGATCAAGCCAGCCTGCTTGAATCTGTCATAGGCCTCGCTTTCAGGCCCATCGGCATAACGTCGGCGCAGATCCTCCTCGGATAGGCACCCCCACTCCGTCCGCTTAACTCTGGAAATGCCGGGCCTCTTGGGAGCGTCCTGCGCGAGGTAGGCCGTGGCCTTGTGAATCAGGGCCGCCAGCGGGATGTCCGGATTCTCCGCCAACAATTCATCGGCCATGGGAATGGCGATGTCCCTCGGGATTTCCATACCTTCGAGCAGGGCGGCCAGCCGCTTTGCCTTGTCATCTGCCGGAGGGGCCGGCGGTTTAGGTTGGGGGACGCTATCCAGAGAGCGAGTCAGGGTCAGCAACCGTCCCTCGATCTCTGGCATCAGCAGGTCGTCATATTTGGCGATCAGCTCGGGCCTACCGCTCCGCAAGGCCGCTAGCATCGGATGGACCGGTTTGAACTCGTCCTCGAAAACCCTGCGCAGCAACAGCGGCTTGATGCACTCGACGCCTGTCACTATCGCCCGGATCTGCGCCAGCGCGAACAGCTTGATGACGATGTCCATGACCCCTTGGGTGAGGTCATACATCGTAGCCTCCAGTTCGTCATCCAGCGGCGCCGCATTTCGCAGCCACTGATACTTCCAGAGCCGCTTCAACAGACGCTTCCAATGCTCGTCCCGAGGCAACCTATCCCAGCGGATGCTGCCCAACCCGGAGACCCGCCGAGCAGCCCGGAACGTGCGCTGGAAGAACTTGCTGGCCCGGTGGGTGCCGACCTGAATGATCGGAACACCGATGGTGTTCACCAGCGACACGAAGAAATTGTGCATTTTTTCGGCACCACCGGAGCGTGCCTCGTTGAGGTTCTGAACCTCGTCGATGATCAGCACTCCGAGCGCGTGCAGATTGGCTACCTGGCACATGGATGCCAGCAGACGTTTGGTACCCAGCTTCTTGCGTCCGTGGCTACGGCTGTAGTAGGTACCCAGGATCTTGTCTACTTCGTTGAAGAAGCTCAGGCACAGCTCATCCAAGTCACCGTCAATTGGGCAGTCGACCTTCAGATAGACCAGTTGAGTGATGTTGTAATCAGGGTGATGGAGGGCTTGGGGGTACATGCCCAGAATCCGCTCCAGCGTGCGCGTCTTGCCGCAACCGGAGCAGCCGAACAGCGACAGGCTGTTGGCCGTAGAGGAGACACTCTGGTACACCGCCGCATCCAGATCCTCCTCCTCGACACGGCGATAGCCATTCTGCAGGTGCGCATACCAGGCACCACTGGCCGGATTCCGACCGATGTACCCTTGACGGATCATCAGGCTGATCTTGCTCTCCAGCTCCAAGTGATGGCTCAGCGGCTGGAAGAAGCCGTGCAACAGGCGGGCAATTGCATGTGCCCTGAGCCGACCATCCAGAAGCGCCTCCTGCGGCTCGAAACCGGGAAGCTGCTGCAATAGACCGACCACCTCCTGCAGATCAGGAATCGGAGGCAATGCGCTGATGAGCGGATTGTCCTGATACTCAGGAAGCTGCTGCTCCTGGTAACGCGCCAGGGGAATGACTCCGCGCTGGAATTCTTCAGTCATCCTCTTCCTCCTTGAATATCAGGTCACTGAGATCTGGGAAGGCATAATCTTCCTGCTTCTCGCCCCGCAGTGGGATCACCTCGGCTGGCTTTTTCTGCTGTGATTTCTCCAGTTTGAATGCTGTTTTCTGGCGTTCCTGGCGCTTTTCCTGCTGCTTGTTCTCGCGGATCTGGGTTCCCAGATCCTTCGTGGTCATACCCGTTTTGACCGGACTGGCATCCTCTGCCTGAGCAACGATGGACTCGATCTGCTTCAGAAGATTGCCTCTCTCTACCAAAGCTTCCGCCGCCGCGTTGGTATCGCTACGCCGTTCCTCTCTGGACAGCATCCAGACATCCCAGAAGGTCATCCCCCTGAAGCGTCGACTGCGGTCGGCAAGATCGCAAACCCAGTAGTCCTTGAGACTATTGGATGGCCGCAGGTAGATGTGGTCGGCGCTACGCGGATCGTATGCGACCGTTACCCCTGTCGGCCGGCGCCCCTGACCTCGGTGAAACCAACCCTCCCTGATTGCTTCCTGGCAGGTGTAGAAGCAGCCGAACAGCCTGATTCCCAGCTCCGAAACCGTGGCCGACTCATGGGGCAAAAGATTGATCCGCACCAGCTCCTCGGGCGCAGTACGTAACCGGCCGGTCAGGTTGGCCAAGCCCCAGTTCCATAGCATGACTGGGATGGCTGGCAGATCGCCCGGCATACCAGAGGTCCTGTCGTATTTGCTCAAGGTATGAAAGTTGTTGTGGTAGAGGATGCCGGCAATGATGATCTGGGTGAACTCGGGCAAGGTCAGACTGGCATCAAGCCTGTAGTCGTGGCCACCCCGCTTCCGGCTGGTGGTGTGCTCGACCACACCGCTGGCATAGGGCTTGAAACGCTCCTGCACCGTCCGGAAATAACGTTCGACGATCCCCTTGGCATCTCCTCGCCTGGCCGGTGCATTCTCGATGCGAACGCCGAAGGCTTGGGAAAATGCTTCCACCTTGGTGCCATTCAGTTCGCCCTTATCAGCCAGCACCACATCCGGCAAGCCTTTGACCGGCCAGTCGCTGGCATCGATCTCCACGCCATACTGACGGCAATACTCAACCTTGTCGGCGACCGTATTGGCCAATGCCACCATGGCACTGACCCAGGAAGGCCCCTCAAATCCGACGTACATACCAACGACCATGCGGCTGAACACGTCGATCACCATGTAAACGACAGGCCTGCCGACGATGAGGCTGCGATCATGCTCTGAAACCAGATAGATATCGGCGATGGTGGCATCTATCTGGTAGCGGTATCCGGGCCCCAGTGCCTCGGTCGTCGATGTACTGCTGAGCGGTCGGAAGTCCTTGGCAAAATCCACTGCGGACACCCTGCATGGCAAGGTGTCGGTGAAGTGATATTCGCGCCCATAGAAGTAACGGAACTGACCCAATGTAGGCAGTTCAGAGGTCGGCAGCTCCGGCAGAACAGCACGGAGCAAGTTCAGCCCGGAGGCGTAGGCATCAGGAATGGACGGATGCTTTTCCTTGAGCAAGCGTTTCTCGATGACCCGGCGAAAAATGCGCTCGATGTCCGGCGTGACATTGCTCCCTTTCCCCTCCATCACCACTCTGGGCCTGCCCAGCTTGGCCTGGTTCGGCTTTCTGCGCTTGCCACGGGCGCCCGAGTTGACATAGTCCGGCAAGAGGGCATTCCTGCACATGCCCCGCTGCCAGTAGCGCCTCAGTAACCTGTACACCGTCTGATTGGTGACACCATGGCGCTCCATGATGCCTCTGACAATGAGCCCTCTGGGGCGCCGCACGAAAAGCTGGGGATCGTGCACAAAATCCGCCAGCATGGTCCAAGCTTCATCACGCTTCTGCTGATCAAGAGAACCTTCCTCCACCTCCCGTAGGACTGTCTCCTCGAAGGGATCGGCAATGCTCTCCAGCTCCCGCTCCATGAGCAGACGCTCCAGCTCTGCAACCGATATCGGTTCGGGCAACGCCGTGTCCGAATCGATATCGATCCAGATGGCCTGCTCGATGCCGGACCACAGCAGGCGCTTTCGCAGTTCCCCTATCCGGAACACCTGATTAACGGGAAACACTGCTCAGCTCCTGATGCATTTGATGAGCGTTGGCAACCATGTCTTTCGGCTTCAGCTCCCGGTAAGGGATTTCCAGATCGAAAAGGAAACAGTGCCGGGCCAGCAACTGGCGTAGCCAATAGAGCGCCTGCCCGGCCTCCAGCTGGCCGGAGGTATCCAGTCCTTGGGCAATAGCGGTCAGCTTCTGGTCTGGGTGACGCTGAAACTCGAGCAGAAACAGCTGCTGGTAATGGGCAAGATCGTCCTGAGCGATGTCGTCTTCAGCATGGGCAGGATAGAGCCATTGGATGTTGGCAAATGCCTCCCTGGATACCTCACGTTCCGTGACGATGGCCCAGGGAATACCTTTTTCCTGCCAGTAGCGCCTTTCAAGCTCAAGCCTCTCGATGACTTCAGGCTTCTGCAGGTCAGCACTGTATTTGGCCTGAATCGCGATGCTCGGGCGCTGAGGATCTTCGAAGTCCACCAGAAAGTCGCTGGTCAGTACCTGCGGGGTGCCCTTGTAACGCCCGTGGGGCAGGCCAAGCTCCTCGGCGATGCGCACCGTATCTTCGACCCTCATCGGAAACTGTTCACGGATATCGGTGACATGAGGAGACCGATCCAAGGTCAGGAAGATGGCCAGTTCAAGATCGGATAGAAGATGGTGTAAACGCCGGGTCTTGCTGCCAGGCAGGCGGTGGGAGCGCCCCAGCGAGGATACGTCCCTGGTGTAGATAAACGGCTTGTAGTCCACCCCCTGGCCTTGGCCACGCCCGTCCTTGAGCCTTCTATCGATCTGGGCCTGGGTCAGCCCCTTGAATGTTCCAGACATGAGAAAGCCTGCCCCCGCTATGTCGATGACTTCAACATAGCGGATGCAGGCTCAGGATGAAACTTTATTTATAAAGATGATACTTTATTTGTACGGATGAATCTTTATTTGCATCCCACACCGGCAACCTTCCCCCTCCAGCCCCTTATTCGACCGTCACGCTCTTGGCCAGATTGCGGGGCTGGTCCACATCAGTGCCCTTGAGCACTGCCACGTGGTAGGACAACAGCTGCAGCGGCACGGTGTAGAGAATCGGCGCCAGCAGCGGGTGAATATGCGGCACCTGCACCACATGCACCCCCTCACCGTTATCAAGGCCCGCCTCGCGGTCTGCGAACACCACCAGCTGACCACCCCGGGCACGCACTTCCTGCAGGTTGGACTTGAGCTTCTCCAGCAGGGCATTGTTCGGTGCCACGGTGACCACCGGCATATCGCTGTCGACCAGCGCCAGCGGGCCGTGCTTGAGCTCGCCCGCCGGATAGGCTTCGGCGTGGATGTAGGAGATTTCCTTGAGCTTGAGCGCACCCTCCATGGCCACCGGATACTGCGCGCCGCGCCCCAGGAACAGGGTGTGATGTTTCTCGGCGAACAGTGCGGAAATCTGCTCCACCGCCTTGTCCATCCCCAGCACCGCCTGCAGATCCCCCGGCAGGGCCCGCAGCGCACTCACCAGCTCAGCTTCGCGCGCCGGCAGCAGGGTCTTGCGCGCCTGGCCCAGCGCCAGGGTCAGCAACAGCAACGCGACCAGCTGGGTGGTGAAGGCCTTGGTCGAGGCCACGCCGATCTCGGGGCCGGCATTGGTCAGCAGCACCAGGTCCGACTCGCGCACCAGCGAGCTGGTGCCGACATTGCAGATCGCCAGGCTGGCCAGATAGCCGCTCGAGGCTGCATTGCGCAGGGCAGCCAGCGTATCGGCCGTCTCACCGGACTGGGAGATCGTGACGAACAGACTGTCCGGCTGCACCGCCACCGCACGGTAGCGGAACTCGCTGGCCACCTCGACCTGACAGGGAATCCCGGTCAGCTCCTCCAGCCAGTAACGGGCGACCATGCCGGCGTGATAGCTGGTGCCGCAGGCGACGATCTGCACATGGCGCACCCGGGCGAACAGCTCGGCCGCCTGCGGGCCGAAGGCCGCCACCAGCACCTGAGCCGCGCCAAGGCGCCCTTCCAGGGTGCGCTGCACCACGCGCGGCTGCTCGAAGATTTCCTTGAGCATGAAGTGGCGATACTCGCCCTTCTCGGCGGTCTCGGTGCCCTCATGAAACTGCACGGTCTCGCGGCGCACCGGATGCCCGTCGGCACTCCAGATCTGCAGAGCATCGCGGCGGATTTCCGCGATATCGCCCTCCTCCAAGTAGATGAACCGGTCTGTCACCTGACGCAGCGCCAGCGGGTCGGAGGCAACAAAATTCTCGCCAAGCCCAAGACCAATCACCAGCGGACTGCCGCTGCGGGCGGCGAGGATCCGGTCCGGTTGCGCGCTGCTGATCACCGCCAGACCGTAGGCACCGTGCAGTTCAGTGACCACCGCCTTGAGGGCATCAGCCAGATCCGGCAGACGCTTGAGGGTGTGATGCAGCAGATGAACGATGGTTTCCGTGTCGGTCTGCGAGTCGAACACATAACCCAGTCCGATCAAGCGCTGACGCAGCTCATCGTGATTCTCGATGATCCCGTTGTGCACCACCGCCAGGGTGTCGGCGGAGAAATGCGGATGAGCATTGGCCTCACTGGGTACGCCATGGGTCGCCCAGCGGGTGTGCGCGATGCCCAGGCAACCGCTCAGCGGCTCGGCGTGCAGGGCCTGCTCCAGCGTCGCCACCTTGCCGATGCGCCGGCTGCGGTGCAGCTCGCCGGCCGGGTTGCAGATCGCCACCCCGGCGCTGTCATAACCGCGGTATTCAAGGCGCTTGAGGCCCTCGATCAGGATGGCGCTGACATTACGCTCGGCAATCGCGCCGACAATTCCGCACATGGGATTCTCCTTGCTCGGTTCAGGAATCGACCGCCACACAGATCAGCCGCACACCGTGCGCCTCGATCCGCAGCCGCGCCTCAGCCTCGAGGCGCTCGTCGGTGATCAGGGTATGGATGCTGCCCCAGGGCAGCTCGAGATTGGGCATGCGCCGGCCAACCTTGTCGGACTCAGCCATGACGATGACCTCGCGGGCCACCTCGGCCATCACCCGGGACAGGCCGAGCAGCTCGTTGAAGGTGGTGGTACCCCGCGCCAGATCGATGCCATCGGCGCCAATGAACAGCTGGTCGAAGTCGTAGGAGCGCAGCACCTGCTCGGCAACCTGCCCCTGGAATGACTCCGAGTGCGGATCCCAGGTGCCGCCGCTCATCAGCAGCACCGGCTCGTTTTCCAGCTCGCGCAGGGCGTTGGCGACGTCCAGGGAATTGGTCATCACTACAAGGCCTGCCGTGTGGCCCAGTTCAGGGATCAGTGCCGCGGTAGTCGTACCGCTGTCGATGATGATCCTTGCATGTTCGCGGATGCCTGCAGCGGCGGCGCGGGCGATGGCCTGCTTGACCAGTGAGATCGCCTGGCTGGCTTCGGCCACCAGCTCCTGGGGGATCGGCACCGCCCCGCCGTAGCGGCGCAGCAGCAGGCCATTGCTCTCAAGCGCCGCCAGATCCTTGCGGATGGTCACCTCGGAGGTCTCGAAACGACGGGCCAGCGCCTCGACCTGCACCTCGCCCTGTTCGGCCAGCAGGGCGAGGATTGCGTGACGGCGCTGCGGAGTGTTGCGCTTGGACATCGAAAGTTTCGGTTCGTAAGTTTTATAGAGCAAATCAAAACCCAGCTCCGCGCTGCCGTCAAGCCGCTGTGGACAATATTATCCACAGCAAAGTGCCCTCTGCCGGCTCTCCCCTGGTGGAAAACAGCTGATGGCGTTTTCCACAGGCCCATCCCCTCACACACGCCAACGCCCTGTGGAAAACCGCCGGCGGCGGCGCCTCACAGGGCGTTGGTGTGGTACCGGAGGCTGTTATCCACAGCCGGGCCGGGCGGTCAGGTGCTTCAGCCTTTGGGCTGCTTCAGCGGACGCTGCCAGCCCTCGATATTGCGCTGGCGCGCCCGGCCGACTGCCAGTGCCTGATCCGGCACCGCACTGGTGATCACCGAGCCCGCCGCGGTGGTCGCGCCGGCGCCGATGGTCACCGGTGCGACCAGCGAGTTGTTGGTGCCGATAAAGGCATCTGCACCGATCAGCGTGCGGTGCTTGTTGGCACCGTCGTAGTTGCAGGTGATCACACCGGCGCCGATGTTGCTCTGTGCACCGATCTCGGCATCGCCCAGGTAGCTCAGATGCCCGGCCTTGGCGCCCTCGCCCAGCACAGCATTCTTCAGCTCGACGAAGTTGCCGACATGCGCCCCGGCCCCCAGCACGCTGCCCGGACGCAGACGGGCAAATGGCCCGCAGTCGGCGCCCTCGCCAAGTTCCGCCCCATCCAGATGGCTGCTGGCCTTGACGACAGAACCGCGCCGCAGGGTGCTGTTCCTGATCACACAGTTCGGGCCGATTTCAACGCCATCCTCGATGACCACCGTGCCCTCGAGGATCACATTGATGTCGATGAGCACATCGCGCCCCACCGTCACCGTGCCGCGCAGATCAAAGCGGGCCGGATCCAGCAGGGTCACGCCCTGAGCCATCAGGCGACGCGCCGCACGCTGCTGGTAGTGACGCTCAAGCTGTGCCAGTTGCAGGCGATCGTTGGCGCCCTGCACCTCCATGGCCTCCTCGGGCTGAGCGGTGGCGACACGCAGACCGTCAGCGACCGCCATGGCGATCACATCGGTCAGGTAGTACTCGCCCTGGGCGTTACTGTTTGACAAGCGGCCCAGCCAGTCGGCCAGACGCGCACCGGGCAGCGCCAGAATGCCGGTATTGCCTTCGCGGATGGCGCGCTGCTCGACACTGGCATCCTTCTGCTCGACGATGGCCTGTACCTCGCCGGCCACATCGCGGACGATCCGTCCGTAACCGGTCGGATCCTCCAGCATGACGGTGAGCAGCGCCAGCTGCGCCGGCGCAGCCTGTTCCAGCAGGCGCGCCAGGGTCGGTGCTTCGATCAGCGGCACATCGCCATAGAGCACCAGCACCCGCTCAGCGCGGATGAACGGCAACGCCTGAGCCAGCGCATGGCCAGTGCCCAGCTGCTCGGCCTGCAGGACGAAATTGAGATCATCCGCCGCCAGACGCTCGCGTACCGCCTCGGCACCATGACCAACCACCACATGGATGCGGGCCGGACGCAAGGCGCGCGCCGTATCGATGACATGGGCCAGCATCGGCTGACCCGCAATGGGATGAAGCACCTTGGGCAGGGCCGAGCGCATGCGGGTACCCTGGCCGGCAGCCAGAATGACGACTTCCAGACTCATCGAAAAACCTCTCCTGGCAGCCCCGCAGAGGGCGCGGGGCAGAACAGATACACCACGCAAGCCCGCGTGGCAGATAAAAAAAGGGGATAGCCTTGGCTATCCCCTTTGTCGTGCAGCGACATGTCAGCGCACCGGGCAGATCAGCGTACCTGACCACCGAACTTCTTGCGCAGTTCATGAATGGTCCGCAGCTGCGCAGCAGCTTCGGCCAGACGGGTAGCGGCTGCGGTGTAGTCGAACTCGGCACTCTGCTCGTTGAGCGCTTTCTCGGCAGCCTTCTTGGCCTCGATCGCTGCAGCTTCATCAAGGTCGGCAGCACGTACAGCGGTATCCGCCAGCACCTTGACCATGTTCGGCTGCACTTCAAGGAAGCCACCGGAGATGTAATACACCTCCTCATCGCCGCCCTGCTTGATCACACGCACCGGACCGGGCTTGAGATCGGTCAGCAGTGGAGCGTGGCCCATCAGGATACCCAGGTCACCCTGGTTACCGTGAGCGACGACCATTTCCACCAGGCCCGAGAACAGCTCTTCTTCTGCACTGACGATATCGCAATGGACTGTCATAGCCATATTCACGCCTCGGTTGTCAGCTCAGGCGGGAAAGACTTCCCGCGCTGGCCGGGTAACGCCCGCGAACGGGCGTACCAGTTACATTTTCTTGGCTTTCTCGATGGCTTCGTCAATGCTGCCGACCATGTAGAACGCCTGCTCGGGCAGGTGATCGAAGTCGCCATTGAGGATGCCGGCGAAACCACGGATGGTTTCCTTGAGCGGGACGTACTTGCCCGGAGCGCCAGTGAACACTTCGGCGACGAAGAACGGCTGAGACAGGAAGCGCTGGATCTTACGCGCGCGGGATACCAGCTGCTTGTCGGCTTCGGACAGTTCGTCCATGCCGAGGATCGCAATGATGTCCTTCAGTTCCTTGTAGCGCTGCAGCACGTACTGCACACCACGGGCGGTGTCGTAGTGCTCCTGGCCAATCACCAGCGGATCCAGCTGACGGGAGGTGGAGTCCAGCGGATCAACGGCCGGGTAGATACCCA
>CAZFFB010000013.1:5680-15799 GCA_964517735.1 uncultured Pseudomonas sp. | reverse complement strand
CAGGACATCACCGACCTGCCGCCCTACGAGCGGCCGATCAACATGATGTTCCAGTCCTATGCGCTGTTCCCGCACATGAATGTCGCGCAGAACATCGCCTTCGGCCTCAAGCAGGACGGCCTGCCCAAGGCCGAGATCGAGGCGCGCGTCGCCGAGATGCTCAAGCTGGTACACATGACCCAGTACGCCCAGCGCAAGCCGCACCAGCTCTCCGGCGGCCAGCGCCAGCGCGTGGCGCTGGCCCGCTCGCTGGCGAAAAGGCCCAAGCTGCTGCTGCTCGACGAGCCGATGGGCGCGCTGGACAAGAAGCTGCGCTCGCAGATGCAGCTGGAGCTGGTGGAGATCATCGAGCGGGTCGGGGTGACCTGCGTGATGGTCACCCACGACCAGGAAGAGGCCATGACCATGGCCGCGCGCATCGCCATCATGAACCAGGGCTGGATCGCCCAGGTCGGCAGCCCGATGGACATCTACGAGACCCCGGCCAGCCGGCTGGTCTGCGAGTTCATCGGCAACGTCAACCTGTTCGAGGGCAGCCTGGTGCAGGACGACGCCGACCACGCGGTGATCGCCTGTGCACAGCTGGAGCGGCCGATCTACGTCGGCCACGGCATCTCGACCCGCGCCGAGGAAAAGCAGGTCACCTACGCGCTGCGCCCGGAAAAGCTGCTGCTCAGCACGCAGATGCCCGAAGTCGAGCACGCCGACTACAACTGGAGCACCGGCCGCGTGCACGACATCGCCTACCTGGGCGGCCATTCGGTGTACTACGTCGAGCTGCCCTCCGGGATGATCGTCCAGGCCTTCATGGCCAACTCCGAGCGCCATGTGAAGCGCCCGACCTGGGGGGATGCGGTGTACCTGCACTGGGTGGATGACAGCGGCGTGGTACTGCACGCATGAACGCGCTCAAACGTCTACTGCCCACCGGACGCCAGCTGGTGATCGGCGTGCCCTTCTTCTGGCTGCTGCTGTTCTTCCTGCTGCCGTTTGCCATTGTCCTGAAGATCAGCTTTGCCAGTGCCGCGGTGGCGATTCCGCCCTATACCGAGGTGCTGCAATACCTCGATCAGCAGCTGCAGATCGTCCTCAACCTCGGCAACTACCTGTTCCTCGCCGAGGATGCGCTGTATCTGGACGCCTACCTCGGCTCGCTGAAGATCGCCGCCATCAGCACCCTGCTGTGCCTGCTGCTTGGCTATCCGATGGCCTATGCCATCGCCCGGGCACCGCGGGAGCGGCAGATGGTTTACCTGCTGCTGATCATGATGCCGACCTGGACGGCGCTGCTGATACGCGTCTATGCGTGGATGGGCATCCTTGGCAACAACGGCCTGCTCAACGGCGCGCTGCAGGGGCTTGGGCTGATCGATGCGCCGTTGCAGATCCTCAATACCGATCTGGCCGTGTACATCGGCATCGTCTATGCCTACCTGCCGTTCATGGTGCTGCCGCTCTACGCCAACCTGGTCAAGCACGACCAGAGCCTGCTGGAGGCCGCGGCGGATCTGGGTTCGCGGCCGGTGGCCAGCTTCTGGAAGATCACCGTGCCGCTGTCAAAGAACGGCATCGTCGCCGGCTGCATGCTGGTGTTCATCCCGGCGGTTGGCGAGTTCGTCATCCCTGAGCTGCTGGGTGGCCCGCAGACGCTGATGATCGGCAAGGTGCTCTGGCAGGAGTTCTTCAACAACCGCGACTGGCCGGTGGCCGCCGCCCTGGCGGTGATCATGCTGGTGCTGCTGATCGTGCCGATCGTGCTGTTCAACCGCAACCAGGCACGTGAACTGGAGGGCAAGCCATGAGCCGGCGCTGGAATTTTTCGTCGCTGATGCTGGTGGCCGGGCTGCTGTTCATCTACCTGCCGATGATCATCCTGGTGATCTACTCGTTCAACGCCTCGCGGCTGGTGACGGTGTGGGGCGGCTGGTCGCTGCAGTGGTATGCGGGCCTGCTCGACAACGCCCAGCTGATGGGCGCGGTGGGCCGCTCGCTGCAGGTGGCGCTCTACACGTCGATCGCCGCCACCGCGCTGGGCACCCTGGCGGCCTTCGTGCTGACGCGCATTCCGCGCTTTCGCGGCCGCACCCTGTTCGGCGGGCTGGTCACCGCGCCGCTGGTGATGCCCGAGGTGATCACCGGCCTGTCGCTGCTGCTGCTGTTCGTGGCGATGGCCCAGCTGATCGGCTGGCCCGCCCAGCGCGGCCTGCTGACCATCTGGATCGCCCACACCACCTTCTGCGCCGCCTACGTGGCGGTGATCGTCTCGGCGCGCCTGCGCGAGGTCGATCAGTCGATCGAGGAGGCGGCGATGGATCTGGGCGCCCGACCATGGAAGGTGTTCCTGCTGATCACCGTGCCGATGATCGCGCCCTCGCTGGCGGCCGGGGCGATGATGTCCTTTGCCCTGTCACTGGATGATCTGGTGCTGGCCAGCTTCGTTTCCGGCCCCGGCGCCACCACCCTGCCGATGGAGATCTACTCGGCGGTGCGCATGGGCGTGAAGCCTGAGATCAACGCGGTGGCCAGCCTGATCCTGCTGGCGGTGTCGCTGTTCACCTTCCTCGCCTGGTACTTCACCCGCCAGGCCGAGGAGCGCCGCCGGCGCGCGCTGCAGCAGGCGGTCCTCGAAGCCAGCCACGGCCACTGAGGACGCAGCGCTCAGTCGCTGCCCAGCAGTGCCGGCAGCTGCGCCGCCAGCGCCGGCACATTCAGCGGCGCACGCAAGAAACCGCGCTGGCGGCCGTCCGGGCCGATCAGCGCCAGGTTGCCGCTGTGATCGACGGTGTAGCGCTCGCGGCGGGTATCACCCGGGACAAAGGGGATGCTCACCGCCTGGGCCAGCGTCTGGATATCTGCCAGCTCGCCGGTCAGGCCACGGTAGCCGGCCTTGTAGAAGCCGAGGTAGCGGCCCAGCTGCTCGGGGGTGTCGCGGTGCGGATCGACGCTGACCATCAGCACCTGATAACGCCCCTGCAGCGCCTCGGGCAGCAGGCGGCGCAGCTGGCTGAGCTCGGCCAGGGTGGTCGGGCAGATGTCCGGGCAGAAGGTGTAGCCAAAGAACATCAGCGTCCACTGCCCGCGCAGCTGATCCAGCGCCACCGGCTGGCCGTCGGTGCCGGTCAGGGTCAGGGCCGGCAGCGCACGGGACTTGGCTAACAGCACGATGCCGGCCTCCTGCAGCGCCGCCTGCTCGCTCGCCGGGGGACTGCTGTCGAGCGCCCGGCCGATCAGCAGGGCAGCGCTCAGCAGCAGGGCAACGAGCAGGACGATCAGGGTCTTGTGCTTGGCAAACATCGGCGGTCATCACCTGGCAGGGAAAGCCCATAGCCTACTGCAAGATCCACCGAGCGGCCCGTGGCCGACTGTCACGGGCCGCGCCTGCACTCACTGCTGACGCTGACGGGCGTTGATCCGCCGCAGTTCGGCACCGGCGCGGTGCAGGTTGTCGATGCTGGTCGCCATGGCATTGACGCCCTGCTGGGGGGCCGGCAGGTGGCGGTTGAGCAGCGTGCCGGCATCGCGGTGCAGGGTGCTGGCGGCGCTGATCGGCGCCGACCACTTCCGGGGCGGCCACCACATCCACCATGCACAGGCAGATGACGGCAAGAAGGGGGGGCCAGTGAGCGTTTTTCACAGAGTTTCATCGTTGAATCCTCCGTATTACCCTCCTGCTTGAGGGCGGCATCACGATCTGCGGATGAGCGAACGGCCGGTTTTCCTGTTGTACACAACGTCCCTTGTGCAGCCCGGTCGAAGGGCGGCGGATCGACAGTGCCACAGGGCATTTCTGTACATATTCCGGCGACCTGTACAACTCTGATCAGAGGCTAGCCGCGCATCTCTACAAGTCAAATTATCTTGTACAGCTTTTCCGGCACGCCTGACCGGCGCCCATGAAGATGCAAGGAAATGTGTCAGCACCGCCAGCCGCCGATGACGGCACAGCGGCGCCGGCCTGTGCTTGACCAAAAATCCTTTTTAAATCAATGAGTTAAAAGAGCATATGCCCACCGGTGATCCAGACGCTGCGGCACGGCCTGCCAGCGGCTGTCAGGGCCGTCTGCGGGCGCAGGGACTGCCCTTGCCGGTTGAGCCGGTCATTTTTCTGTGCCTACCCTGAAAAGGCATTCCAGAGCACAGCGCAAGGATCCTCTCTTGAAACACACCCCCGTCAGGCTGCGTCGCCCCCGAGGCCACGACGGTTACGCCCTGCATCAGCTGGTGGCCCAGTGCCCGCCGCTGGACCGCAACTCGGTGTACTGCAACCTGCTGCACTGCAGCGACTTTGCCGACACCGCCCTCGCCGCCGAGGACGCCCAAGGCCGTCTGGTCGGCTTCATCAGCGGCTACTGCCCGCCCCCGCGCCCCGACACCCTGTTCATCTGGCAGGTGGCGGTCGACCCGACCCGGCGCGGCGAAGGGCTGGCCCTGCAGATGCTGCTCGCCCTCACCGAACGGGTGGCTGCCGAGCGCGGCATCCGCTACCTGGAGACCACCATCTCCCCCAGCAACACCGCCTCGCAGGCGCTGTTTGCCCGGGCCTTCGCCCAGCTTGGCCTGCAGGCCGAGACCTGCGTGCTGTTTGGCTGCCAGGCGCACTTTGCCGGCCAGCACGAGGATGAAGTGCTGTACCGCGCCGGCCCGCTGCTCCCCTTCCCCATTCGCCAACCCCAGGAGACCGCATGAATCTCTTCGAGAAACACGAGTCCGCTGTTCGCAGCTACTGCCGAGCTTTTCCGGTGGTATTCCACAAGGCGCGCGGCGTCGAACTGACCAGTACCGACGGCAAGACCTACCTGGACTTCCTCGCCGGCGCCGGCACCCTCAACTACGGCCATAACCACCCGGTCCTCAAGCAGGCGCTGCTCGACTACATCGAGCAGGACGGCCTGGCCCACGGCCTGGACATGCACACCGCCGCCAAGGAGCGCTTCATCGAGGCCTTCCAGCGACGGATCCTCGCCCCGCGCCAGATGCCGGGCTATCGCATGCAGTTCACCGGCCCGACCGGCACCAACGCCGTCGAGGCCGCCCTCAAGCTGGCGCGCAAGGTCACCGGACGCAGCGGCATCCTGAGCTTCACCAACGGCTTTCACGGCTGCACCCTCGGCGCGCTGTCGGCCACCGGCAACCAGCACCACCGCGGCGCCGCCGGCACCGGTCTTGGTGATGTCAGCCGCATGCCGTATGCCAACTACTTCGGCAAGCAGGTCGACACCATCGCGATGATCGACAAGCTGCTGGAGGATCCGAGCAGCGGCGTCGACAAGCCGGCGGCGGCGATCGTCGAAGTGGTGCAGGGCGAGGGCGGCCTGAACGTCGCCTCCGCCGAATGGGTACGCCAGCTCGAGCGGCTGTGCCGCAAGCACGACATGCTGCTGATCGTCGACGATATCCAGGCCGGCTGCGGACGCACCGGGCACTTCTTCAGCTTCGAGCAGATGGGCATCCGCCCGGACATGATCACCCTGTCCAAGTCGCTGTCCGGCTTTGGGCTGCCGTTCGCCCTGCTGCTGCTGCGCGAGGAGCTCGACCAGTGGTCACCCGGCGAGCACAACGGCACCTTCCGCGGCAACAACCACGCCTTTGTCACCGCCACCGCCGCGCTTGAGCACTTCTGGCAGGACGACCAGTTCGCCGCCAGCGTACGCAGCAAGGGCCAGCGCATCAGCGAGCACCTGCAGCGCATCATCCGCCGCCACGGGCCGGACTCCCTGACGCTCAAGGGCCGCGGCATGATGCTTGGCATCGCCTGCCCGGATGGCGAGCTGGCCAGCGCAGTGTGCCGCCACGCCTTCGCCAATGGCCTGGTGATCGAGACCAGCGGCGCGCACAGCGAAGTGGTCAAGTGCCTGTGCCCGCTGATCATCCGCGAGGAGCAGATCGACCGTGCCCTGCACATCCTCGATGCCGCCTTCGCCGCCGCCTGCGCCGGGCAGACAACCCGCCAGGTCAGCTAAGGAGCCCGCCATGATCGTACGCACCCTGGCCGACTGCGCGCAGTCCGGCCGCAAGATCGTCAGCAAGACCTGGGACAGCACCCGCATGCTGCTCAAGGACGACAACATGGGCTTCTCGTTCCACATCACCACTATCTATGCCGACAGCGAGACGCACATCCACTACCAGAACCATCTGGAGTCGGTGTACTGCATCAGCGGTGAGGGCGAGATCGAGACCCTGGCCGACGGCAAGGTCTACCCGATCAAGCCCGGCACCCTGTACATCCTCGACCAGCACGATGAGCATCTGCTGCGCGGCTTCAGCGAGATGCAGATGGCCTGCGTGTTCAACCCGCCCCTCAACGGCCGTGAAGTCCACGACGAGCATGGCGTCTACCCGCTGGACGCCAGTCCCCTCGACTGAATCGCCGCGTCTGTCAGCCGCGGGCCGCAGCGCCCGCCGGCTGCGTGGTATTCTTCGCGGCCCGGAGCCCTGCGAGGGCGCGCCGGCGCCTTAGCTCACCGGCCTGCGGCCGGCAGGGCGAGACCCTTTCCACGACTGAATGCCTGGAAGAACATGCATACCGTAGAAAAGATCGGCGGCACCTCGATGAGCCGCTTCGAGGAGCTCCTCGACAACATCTTCATCGGCTCCCGTCAGGGCGATGCGCTGTACCAGCGCATCTTCGTGGTCTCCGCCTACAGCGGCATGACCAACCTGCTGCTCGAACACAAGAAGACCGGTGAACCGGGCGTCTACCAGCGCTTTGCCGATGCCCACAACGAGGAAGCCTGGCGCGCCTCGCTGGAGGACGTGCGCTCGCGCATGCTGGCCAAGAACGCCGAACTGTTCGTCGGCACCCCCGAGCTTGAGGTCGCGGACCGCTTCGTCAACTCGCGCCTTGATGATGCGCGCGACTGCATGGACAGCCTGCACAAGCTGTGCAGCTACGGCCACTTCCAGCTCAGCGAGAACCTGATGAAGGTGCGCGAGATGCTCGCCTCGATCGGCGAGGCGCACAGCGCCTTCAACAGCGTGCTGGCCCTCAAGCAGCGCGGCATCAATGCCCGTCTGGTCGATCTCAGCGGCTGGCAGCAGGATGCCCCGCTGCCCTTCGAGGACATGATCCGTGCCAGCTTCGAGGGCATCGACCTGTCCTGCGAGCTGGTCATCGCCACCGGTTACGCCCACTGCAGCGAAGGGCTGATGAACACCTTTGACCGTGGCTACAGCGAAATCACCTTCGCGCAGATCGCCGCCGCCACCGCCGCGCGCGAGGCGATCATCCACAAGGAATTCCACCTCTCCAGCGCCGACCCGAACCTGGTCGGTGTCGACAAGGTGGTGATCATCGGCCGCACCAACTACGACGTGGCCGACCAGCTCTCCAACCTCGGCATGGAGGCGATCCACCCGCGTGCTGCGCGCACCCTGCGCCGCGCCGGCATCGAGCTGCGGATCAAGAACGCCTTCGAGCCCGACCACGCCGGCACCCTGATCAGCCAGGGCTACTGCAACCCGCGCCCCTGCGTGGAGATCATCGCCGGGCGCAAGGACGTGTTTGGCCTTGAGGTGTTCGACCAGGAGATGCTCGGCGACCCCGACCACGACATCGAGATCAGCCGCCTGCTCAAGCAGCTCAAGCTCTATGTGGTCAACAAGGACTCCGACGCCAACAGCATCACCTACTACGTCAGCGGCTCGCGCAAGCTGATCAACCGCGCCGCCAAGCTGATCGAGGAGCGCTACCCGGCCGCCGAGGTGACCATGCACAACGTCGCCATCGTTTCGGCGATCGGCTCCAACCTCAAGGTCAAGGGCATCCTCGCCCGCACCGCCACCGCACTGGCCGAGGCCGGGATCAGCATCCAGGCGCTGCACCAGTCGATCCGCCAGGTGGAGATGCAGTGCGTGGTCAATGAAGAGGACTACGACGCCGCGGTCGCCGCGCTGCACCGCGCGCTGATCGAGCCGGAGAACCACAGCGGCGTGATCGCCGCGGCCTGACGGCAGGCGATGCGACTGGATCGCTTCCTCGCCCGGCGCCCGCATCTGGGGCGCCGGGATGTCCGCCGGCTGCTGCTGCAAGGGCGCGTGCAGGTGGACGGCCGGACCGTCTGCGACGGTCTGGCCGAGGTGGATGGCTTCAGCCGCATTTGCCTGGACGGCGACGTCCTGCAGGCCGGCAGCGTGCGGCGCTACCTGATGCTGCACAAACCGGCCGGCTGCGTCAGCGCCACGGTCGATGCGCAGCACCGCACCGTGCTCGACCTGCTGCCGCAGGCCGAGCGCGATGGCCTGCACATTGCCGGACGCCTGGACGGCAACACCACCGGCCTGCTGCTGCTGACCAACGACGGCCAGTGGTCACGCCAGCTGACCCTGCCGGACAGCCACCTGCCCAAGACCTACTACGTGGAAACCGCCGAGCCGATCGGCGCCGATTACGCACCGACCTTTGCGCGCGGGATCTACTTTGCCTTCGAGGACATCACCACCCGCCCGGCGCAGCTGGAGATCCTCGGCAGCCACTGCGCCCGCCTGACACTCACCGAGGGCCGCTATCACCAGGTCAAGCGCATGTTCGGCCACTTTCGCAACGCCGTGCTGCGCCTGCACCGCGAGCGCATCGGCGCGCTGGCGCTGGGCGAGCTGCCGCTGGGTGCCTACCGGGCACTGACCGGGGAGGAAGTGGCCCGGATGCGGGCGAGCAGCGCAGGATAGCCTGGCGCGCCCTGCTCAGCGGTGCTTGTACTGCGTCGGGCAGTGGCTGCGGATGATGTCCGGACTGCGCAGCTTGATGTGCTTGGTCTTGCGCCCCGACACGCGCTCACGCCACACCCTGAAGCTGCCCGGCTTGAGCCGGCTGCGCATGAAGCGAATGACCTCAGGCTCACTCAGGCCGAACTGCGCTGCGATGGCCTCAAAGGGCGTGCGGTCTTCCCAGGCCATTTCGATGATTCTTGATTCGACTTCGGGGGGTAGTTCCATAGGGCACCTCTAAGAAGCAGCTGGAACTCCATCTGCTCGCCGGACAGGTTGAACAGCTGCTGGAGTACCCGCAGGCGGGTCATCAGTCCGGTCGGATAAGGCGGTCGACCACCCTTGGCCCGGCTGGGCCGTGGAGCCCAGCGGTCGATTTCGGCTGCCAGGGCGGCAAAGTCCACATGCTTGTCGAGCAAGGCCAGTGGATCGCCCAGGCTATCCAGCTTAGCTTCACGCTCCTGGTCGGCAAACAGGCTCAACATCAGCAGGCTCCGGGGTGATCAGCGGGATGGCGATTTTACCTCGGGGTGGGCCAGGTTTTTAGAGGTGCCCATCAGCCCACCCCCTCCCCCAGAAAACCCACCACCGTCGGCAACACCGGTGCCAGCGGCCGCAGTGGCTGGGCCAGGGCGCCGATCAGCGTGGCGTGGCTGACCCGGCTGAACAGCCGGGTCTCCACCGGCACCGACTGCGCCCGCAGCGCGGCGGCCAGTCCGAGGGTGTTGCGCTGCGGATCGACCAGCGGGTCGTTTTCCGCCGCCAGCAGCAGCACACGCTGGCCAGAGGCGGCAACGCCCTGACGGGCATGGAACAGCGGCTGGGTATCGGCGGGTGTGTCGGGCCAGTTGAACGCGGCCTGCACCTCGGGGATGCCGATCGGCAGGAAGTCATAAGGGCCGGCCAGACCGATCCAGCCCTGCAGGATGTCCGGCGTCAGCGCAAAGGGCGCCAGCCAGCGCGGATCAAGCGCCAGCATCGCGGCGTTATAGGCGCCAGCGCTGTGGCCCATCAGGTACAGCGCCTCGGCACCCAGGGCGGCGCGCTGCTGGTGCGCCCAGTGCACGGCCTGCGCGCAGTCCTCAAGAAAGCCCGGCCAGGTCACCTCGGGGTTCAGGCGGTAGTCGGCAATCGCCACGCTCACCCCGTGCGCCGCCAGCGCCTCGCCGGCAAACAGATAGTCATCCTTGCGGCCGCTGTTCCAGCTGCCGCCATAGAAGAACACCACCAGCGGCCGCCCGGGCAGGGGTGCGAGGGGCTGGTACAGATCAAGGCGCTGGCGCGGGTGCGGGCCGTAGGGAATGTCCCGGGTACGTCGGTGGCTGCCGGCCGGCACCAGCGCATTGATCAGCCCCAGGGGTGAGCAGGCCTGCAGCAGCCCAAGCGTCGCGCTGCCGAGTGCGCCAAGGCCCA
>CAZFFB010000013.1:0-5670 GCA_964517735.1 uncultured Pseudomonas sp. | reverse complement strand
AGCCATAGCAGCAGTCGACGACGAGGCGTGACGGGCGTGGTCATGGTCGGGCACCCTCAGAGTCCGTGATGACGGCCATTATTGGCTGCCCGGCAGGGGGCGGCAATCGGGCGCCCGCCGGGCAGGTGTTGCAGGGTGTGCGGGGCCGGTGGCCGCGCGCGGCCCGTCCCCCCACTGACCCAGATCAACACCCCACCCGCCCCAGCGGTTAAGCTGCCACCAAGTGCCGGGTTTCCTGCCTTTTCCTGTGTTGCCGGGCTTGTCGGCCTGAGCGTGCAGGCGCAGGATGTGCATGGGGCGCCTGCACCGCCGGCACCGCACGGAGCGACGCCCGACCCCCTTTTCCTGTCAGGAGTTTGTATGTTCCCCGAGTACCGTGACCTGATTTCCCGCCTGAAGACCAGCGACGCTCACTTTGCGCGTCTGTTCGATGAGCACAACGATCTCGATCAGCGCATCCAGAATATGGAAGCCCACATCGAACCGGGCACCCCGGTCGAGATCGAGAACCTGAAGAAGGAGAAGCTGCGCCTCAAGGATGCGCTGTACGAGATCCTCAAGGAAAACGCCGCCTGAGTCCTGCGCCTGGCGAGTGACACGGGGGCGCACAGGCGCCCCCGTTTTTGTTTCAGCGCGCGGTACGCTGCAGGCGCGCCAGATCAAAACCCTTGGCGGCCAGGCGCTCGAGCAGCGCGGCATAAGCCGCCTCATCGACCTGCGGCTGACGCGACAGCACCCAGAGGTATTCGCGGCGAGGCTCGCTGACGGCCACCAGCTGGTAGTCCGCGTCGATGTCTACCACCCAGTAATCCCCCCAGACCGCCGGGATGAACGACAGCCAGGCCGGCGCAAAGCGCACCTTGAGGGTCGCCGCCCCCTCCTCGCCGACCCGCCGGCCCTCGGCCACCGCATAGCGCAGGCGACCGTCAGCCTGCCGGCAGCGGTTGAGCACCTGCACGCGGCCATCGGCCTGCAGGTGATAGTCCGCCCGGCTGGCGCCTGCGCAGTGTTTCTGGAACCACGCCGGGTAGCTGGCAATCTCGTGCCAGGTGCCCATGTAGCGCGGCAGGTCGAGCTGTGGCACCGCCTGCAGCGCAGCAGGCTGCGCCAGTGCCGGCAGCGCGGCGCCGCCCAGCAGCAGGGCCAGTGAAGCCGTCAGCAGGGATTTACGCATCATCATCTCCTCCACAATCGTCAACGATGACTGACCCGCCTCAGCGGGGCAGCAGGCCGGCCAGCTCACGGGGCAGGCTACTGCGCAGCAGCGCCTGCACGCCAGTGAATACCCCGCCCAGCCCATTGGATACGCCGCACTGCGCCATGTTCACCTCGCCGACCCACGGGTTGCCCCAGCCCATCTGGCAGGCAATGCGCTGGTTGCGGGCCTTTTCAGCCGCCGTCGGCGGGTACATGCGGTGCCAGGCCTCGTAGAGCTGGCGGTCCTGGCTGGACAGGCGCAGTTCGTAGCGCTCGTGCATGTACAGATAGATGCGCGCCGCAGGTCCACGGGCCGGCTCGGGCGGCATCGCCTTGCGGGTCTTGAAGTCGACCACCATGGCGCACTGGCCGTACTGGGTAGGGCGCGCATCGAGCATGGTCAGCGGGAAGTTGCTGCGATCGCCGTTGACCTCGCCGATGGCCGGCACCAGGTTGTGCAGGTCAGCCTCGGCGCGGGCAAAGACCGGGTCATTGCGGCTGCAGTTGTCGCGCCCGCCGCGCTGCCAGCACTGACGCTGATGGCCGATCACCCAGGCGGGCACCACGTGCTCCCATTCAAGGCGTGCGGCGCGGTTGGCGTTCTTGCGGGGCTGGTAGCCGCAGCTGGCCAGATCCACCTGACTGCCGCTGTAGCGGCAGCCGCAGTAGAAGGTACTCTGCTCGCTGGCGTAGATCTCCCGGGCGATCGGTTTGGCGGCGCTGAAGGTGTCCGGGGGCTGGATGCCGCCGCCATCGATCAGGCCGAACAGGCCGGCCAGCACCAGCGCCGTGGCGGCCAGCAGCTTCTTGAGCATGGAATGGGTCATTGCAGGGGGTCCGGCAGTGGATCAAGGCGCGGACTCTATGCGCGCCTTGCCGGCAAGGCAAGACCGCTCTGCGGCGCACCTGCTGGCCGGGTGCGCGCGGCGCTGGCCGGGCAACGGCGCGCCCTGCAGGCTGACGGCACGCATGGCCTGCGCCTACACTGCAAGCCTCTTCCCGCCCTGAGATGGATCGGCCCATGCAGCTGCCTTACCGGCAGGAACGGGGGGTCTGGCAAATCGATCTGCGCCTTGACCGGCTGCAGCAGCTGGTCAGCAGCATGGACCCCTCGCCCCTGCCGCACCGCGATCTCGACCCCGATGCCGAGCACTACATCCTCGAAGCCGCCCGCGAGCTGCCCAGTGATGAGCCCTGGGCGCTGGCGCTGTGGCTGCCGGCCGGCGATCTGGATGCGGCCAGCGGCGAGCGGATCGAGCGCATCGTCCGCCACTACTTTGCCTGGTCGGCAGATACCGCCCAGCGCCGGCTGCGCGCCCACCTGCACAATGCCTGGCGCTCGACGCTGCTCGGCCTGAGCTTCATGGCCTCCTGCATGCTCGCCCTCAACCTGCTGGAGCCGTTCGAGCATGTGGTGGCGCAGACCGCCGCCGAGGGGCTGCTGGTGATCGGCTGGGTGGCGCTGTGGCGGCCGCTGGAGATGTTTCTCTACGACTGGTGGCCGCTGCACCGCGAGTGGCGGCTGATGCGCCGCCTCAGCCAGCTACCGGTCACCCTGCACCTGCATGCCAGCGCCGAGCCAGCGGCGGCGCGACCCGGGCAGCCCGCCAGACCGTGAGCCGCGCCGGTCAGCACGCCCTGCGGTGCGGGCGGTGCTTCCGGTAGAATCGCCGGCTGTTTCAGGTTCCTGCGAGTCGCCGCGCCATGACCACTGCCTTCCGCCCCGAACTGCTCTCCCCCGCCGGCACGCTGAAAAGCATGCGCTACGCCTTCGCCTACGGCGCCGATGCGGTGTATGCCGGGCAGCCGCGCTACAGCCTGCGGGTACGCAACAACGAGTTCGACCACGCCAACCTCAAGCTGGGCATCGACGAGGCCCACGCGCAGGGCAAGCAGTTCTACGTGGTGGTCAACATCGCCCCGCACAACGCCAAGCTGAAGACTTTCCTCAAGGATCTTGAGCCGGTGGTGGCGATGGGCCCGGATGCGCTGATCATGTCCGACCCGGGGCTGATCATGCTGGTGCGCGATCACTTCCCGCAGCAGGTCATCCACCTGTCGGTGCAGGCCAACGCGGTGAACTGGGCGGCGGTGGAGTTCTGGCGGCGCATCGGGGTGAGCCGGATCATCCTCTCCCGCGAGCTGTCGCTGGAGGAGATCGGCGAGATCCGCGAGCAGGTGCCGGGCATCGAGCTGGAGGTGTTCGTGCATGGTGCGCTGTGCATGGCCTACTCCGGGCGCTGCCTGCTGTCGGGCTACTTCAACCACCGCGACCCCAACCAGGGCACCTGCACCAACGCCTGCCGCTGGGAGTACAAGGTGCACGAAGGCCAGGAGGACGAGCTGGGCAACATCGTCCACGTTCATGAGCCGATCCCGGTGATGCAGATCGACCCGCAGGCCGCTGAGCCGACCCTGGGTGCCGGCGCGCCGACCGACCAGGTGATGCTGCTGGAAGAAAGCAACCGTCCCGGCGAGTACATGGAGGCCTTCGAGGACGAGCACGGCACCTACATCATGAACTCCAAGGACCTGCGCGCGGTGCAGCACGTCGAGCGCCTGACCCGGATGGGCGTGCACTCGCTGAAGATCGAGGGGCGCACCAAGAGCCACTACTACGTGGCGCGCACCGCGCAGGTGTACCGCAAGGCCATCGACGATGCGGTGGCCGGGCGGCCGTTCGACAGGAGCCTGATGGACACCCTCGAATCGCTGGCCCACCGCGGTTACACCGAGGGCTTCCTGCGCCGCCATGTGCACGATGAGTACCAGAACTACCAGCACGGCTACTCGCTGTCCGAGCGCCAGCAGTTTGTCGGCGAGTTCACCGGGGTGCGCCGTGACGGCCTGGCCGAGGTCAATGTGAAAAACCGCTTCCAGGTCGGCGATCGTCTGGAGCTGATGACCCCGCAGGGCAACCTCAACTTCACCCTCGATCAGCTGCTCAACAAGAAGGGCGAAGCGGTCGAGGTGGCGCCGGGCAACGGCCACACCGTCTACCTGCCGGTGCCCGATGGCGTCGAGCTTGCCTATGCGCTGCTGATGCGCGACCTGCAGGGCGCCAGCACCCGCGGCTGAGCCGCAGCGGCGCCCTTCCCACCCATTTTTGCCAGGACATGCCGGCCATGCGTGAAGACCTTTCCGCCCTCATCGGGTCCCTCAACGACGCTCAGCGTCAGGCGGTGGCCGCACCGCTCGGCCGTCAGCTGGTGCTGGCCGGCGCAGGTTCGGGCAAGACCCGGGTGCTGGTGCATCGCATCGCCTGGCTGATCGAGGTGGAGGGCGCCAGCCCCCACAGCGTGCTGGCGGTGACCTTCACCAACAAGTCGGCCGCCGAGATGCGCGTGCGCATCGAGCAGCTGCTCGGGACGAATCCGGCCGGCATGTGGGTCGGCACCTTCCATGGCCTGGCCCATCGCCTGCTGCGCGCCCACTGGCAGGAGGCGGGGCTGGCGGAAAATTTCCAGATCCTCGACAGCGACGACCAGCAGCGGCTGATCAAGCGGGTGATCCGCGAGCTGGGCCTTGATGAGCAGCGCTGGCCGGCCCGTCAGGCGCAGTGGTTCATCAATGCCCAGAAGGATGAGGGCATCCGCCCGGCGCATATCCAGCCGGCCGGCGATCTGTTCCTCGCCACCCAGCTGCAGATCTACAGTGCCTACGAGGCGGCCTGCCGGCGCGCCGGCGCGGTGGACTTTGCCGAGCTGCTGCTGCGCTCGCTGGAGCTGTGGCGCGACAACCCGGGGCTGCTGGCCCATTACCGCCAGCGTTTTCGCCACCTGCTGGTCGACGAGTTCCAGGACACCAACGCCGTGCAGTACGCCTGGCTGCGCCACCTGGCCGCCCCCAGCGGCACGCCCGGCACCAGCCTGATGGTGGTCGGCGATGATGATCAGTCGATCTACGGCTGGCGCGGCGCGCGGATCGAGAACATCCAGCAGTTCGAGCGCGACTTCACCGACACCCAGACCATTCGCCTGGAGCAGAACTACCGCTCCACCGCCAGCATCCTCAAGGCCGCCAACGCGCTGATCGCCCATAACCAGGGGCGTCTGGGCAAGGAGCTGTGGACCGAGGGCCAGGACGGCGAGCCGCTGACCCTGTACGCGGCCTTCAACGAGCACGACGAGGCGCGTTACATCGTCGAGCGCATTCAGGAGGCGGTGCGCGGCGGACTGGCGCGCCGCGACATCGCCATCCTCTACCGCTCCAACGCCCAGTCGCGGGTGCTGGAGGAGGCGCTGCTGCGCGAGCGGGTGCCCTACCGCATCTACGGCGGGCAGCGCTTCTTCGAGCGCGCCGAGATCAAGCACGCGCTGGCCTACCTGCGCCTGCTGCGCGCCCGCGATGACGACGCAGCGCTGGAGCGGGTGCTCAATCTGCCGCCGCGCGGCATCGGCGAGAAGACCGTCGAGGCGCTGCGCGAGCTGGCCCGCGAGCGCCAGCTGTCGCTGTGGCAGGCGCTGCATCAGG
>CAZFFB010000012.1:0-16082 GCA_964517735.1 uncultured Pseudomonas sp. | reverse complement strand
CCGTGCTTGGGATTGTCGGCCACCTGCCAGGCGGCGGCGCGCGCCAGCTGGTTGGACTTGCCCTCGACAAAGTTTTCGAAGGTAAAACTGCGGTTCAGGTAGCTGGTGTGCTTCAGGCCACCCTCGACCTGCACGCTGCGCTCGGTGCGCGGGGCAGGCGATGCCAGGGCAGGGCTGGCAGCAGGTTCTTCCAGGGGCAGGGGCGTCACCACTGGCTCACTGGCAGCAGGTGCGACCGCTGGCGGCGCGGCTGTTACCCGAATGGCTGCTGGTCGCTTGCTGCCGACCAGCAGGTTCAGAGCAGGCGCCTGACCGTCACTGCGCTCGTTCATCAGTTCCAGCAGACGGTTGATGTAGCGCTCGTTGACGAACTCGACGACAAAACGGTTCGGCGCATAGACGCGCAGCTCATCGCCATGCATTTCAGCCTGCAGCGGACGGATCCAGGTGTTGAACAGCTGGGAAGAAAGCTCGTCGCGCAGGACTTCCACGCACTGTTGCCACAGTTCCACGGACACTCGGTTCCCCTCACTCGACAGCATCTGGACAGAAAATACAGTGACAGCATTGTACTCAGCCTGCGACAAGTTATCCACATGCACACTGTGCCAACCCCCGATCCGATCCGCCTGGCATAGCCACTGATGCTGTGGATAAACCAGCGCTCAAGTGCCGGTAAACCCTCTGGAAAAACGCCTGAACAATCTCCCTGTGGATAAATAACCCTTTCATCCCCAGCTTTCCCTCATGACCAGCACACGCAGCACACCGCTTTTTGACATGTTTTGCATCGTCTCGGATGCTTGGCTGGCGTGCCCTTGCCGAGTTATCCACAGAAAAGGGGTTCTTCATAAAGCATTATCATCACGAGCTTTTTAAACAGCTTCTTTTTGTTTTTTCTGTGGACTGTGTACAAGTGCGAGGTGCAGCGCACCACCGGCCCGACCAGCGATAGGCTGATTCGCAGCACAGCGCTTGGCGGACATGGATTGCGTGCTGTGGATGAATCTCCACAGACGCTGGTTGGAAATTGACCTGTCGGGCACCTTTCTCTAGAATCCGCGATCTCTTTAACAGGGGAGCCCCCTCCGGGCTGCCGTGATCACTAGGTAAATGAACGATGAAACGCACTTTTCAGCCCAGCACTCTGAAGCGCGCCCGCACTCACGGTTTCCGTGCGCGCATGGCAACCAAGAATGGTCGTGCAGTCCTGTCGCGTCGCCGCGCCAAGGGCCGCAAGCGTCTGACCACCGTCTGATTGCCCGGACCGGGTGGTGAGTCGGAGTTACGGCCGGGACAAGCGACTGCTGACGTCCCGACAGTTTTCGGCAGTCTTCGACTCTCCCACCGGCAAGGCGCCCGGCAGGTCAGTGCTGCTTCTGGTTCGTGAAAATGGACTTCCCCATCCCCGCCTGGGAGTGGTGATCGGCAAGAAGAGCGTCAAGCTGGCTGTCGAGCGCAATCGCATCAAGCGTCTGATCCGAGACTCGTTTCGTCTGAATCAGCATGCCTTGGGCGGACTAGATATCGTGGTGATCGCCCGTAAAGGGCTCGCCGACCTGGATAACCCGCAACTGCATGCACAGTTCGCCAAGCTCTGGCGACGCTTGGAACGCCAGAAGGCACTGGCACCGTCTGCAGCCTCTGTCACGCCTCAGCAGCTAGGCGATGCCTAGAGTGAACTACGCCCCAGGTCATCGCTCCCGGGCACATCCACGCGGCATAGCGTCTTCCCCCCCGGTCGATCGACCCACCACTCCCTTCTCCGCAGGCTTGCCGGCATGTCTGCGACTCTTGTCGCGCTCCCCGTGGCGACACCTTGGCAGGTATCCTGCCGTGCTTTCCCGCTCGTCCCGATCCTTCCTGATGGCCGAATAAAACCATGGACATTCAACGCTCGATACTGTTCGTCGCCCTGGCAGTCGTGTCTTATCTGCTGGTCCTGCAGTGGAACCAGGATTACGGGCAGCCTGCCATCCCGCCGGCCGCCGTCGCCAGCCAGAGTGTGCCGGCGCTGCCCGCGGGTGATGGGCAGAACACCGCTGCTGATATCCCCAGCGCCAGCAACCTGACTGCCAGTCCAGCCACTGCACCGCTCAATGGGCCCGCCGTCGGCAACCTGATCCGTGTACGCACCGATGTACTGGAGCTGGCCATAGACCTGCAGGGGGGCGACATCGTCCAGCTCAGCCTGCCGCAGTATCCGCGCAGCCTGCAGAACCGCGATGTGCCGTTCAGCCTGTTCGATAACGGCAACGAGCGTACCTATGTGGCCCAGAGCGGTCTGGTTGGCGACGGTCCGGATGCCCGCGCCAGCGGTCGTCCGCTGTATGCCTCCGCCAGCAACCAGTATCAGCTGCGTGAAGGCGAGGATCGCTTGGTCGTCGAACTGACCTTCAGCGAAGGCGGCATCGATTACCTCAAGCAGTTCGTGCTCAAGCGCGGCGCCTATGATGTCGAGGTCAGCCACCGTATCGTCAACGGCAGTGAGCGGGCCTGGAACGGCAATGTCTTTGCCCAGCTCAAGCGCGACAACAGCAGCGACCCGTCGCAGAACAGTGCTACCGGCATGGCGACCTACCTGGGCGCGGCGCTGTGGACCCATGACGAGCCCTACCGGAAGGTCTCGCTGGGTGACATGGATGACAAGAACCTGCGCGAGACGGTGCAGGGTGGCTGGATCGCCTGGCTGCAGCACTACTTCGTCACCGCCTGGGTGCCGAACAAGGACGACACCAACCAGGTCAGCACCCGCAAGGACAGCCAGGGCAACTACATCATCGGCTTCGTCGGCCCGCAGCTCAACGTGCCGGCCGGTGCCAGCGCCGAGACCCGTGCCACGCTGTATGCCGGCCCGAAGATTCAGGATGATCTCAAGGCGCTCTCGCCGGGTCTGGAGCTGACTGTCGACTATGGCTTCCTGTGGTTCATCGCCCAGCCGATCTTCTGGCTGCTGCAGGTTATCCACAGCATCATCGGCAACTGGGGCTGGTCGATCATCCTGCTCACCGTGCTGATCAAGCTGGCCTTCTTCCCGCTGTCGGGCGCCGGCTACCGCTCCATGGCACGCATGCGCGCCATGGCTCCCAAGCTGCAGTCTCTCAAGGAGCAGCATGGTGACGATCGCCAGAAGATGTCCCAGGCGATGATGGAGCTGTACCGCAAGGAGAAGATCAATCCGCTGGGCGGCTGCCTGCCGATCCTCGTACAGATGCCGGTATTCCTGGCCCTGTACTGGGTACTGCTGGAAAGCGTGGAAATCCGTCAGGCGCCGTGGCTTGGCTGGATTGTCGACCTGTCGATCAAGGATCCCTACTTCATCCTGCCGATCATCATGGGCGCCACCATGTTCTTCCAGCAGACACTCAACCCGACACCGCCGGATCCGATGCAGGCGCGCGTGCTCAAGCTGATGCCGATCGTCTTCACCTTCTTCTTCCTGTGGTTCCCGGCCGGCCTGGTGCTGTACTGGGTGGTCAACAACATCCTCTCGATCGGTCAGCAGTGGTACATTACCCGCCAGATCGAAACGGCGGCCCGCAAGGCCTGACCCTCACACACCGCCAGCAGACGCCCCCTCGTGGGGCGTCTTGCTGTCTGCCCCGCGGAGACCTTCATGAACCCGACTGCCCGTGACACCATCGCTGCCGTCGCTACCGCCCCTGGCCGGGGAGGGGTAGGCATCGTGCGGATCTCAGGCCCGCGTGCCCTGCCGATTGCCATCACCCTGAGCGGCCGTGAACCTGTGCCGCGGCATGCCTATTACGGCGGCTTCTTCGCCAATGATGGCGAGGTGATCGATGAGGGACTGCTGCTGTTCTTCCGCGGCCCGCACTCGTTCACTGGCGAGGATGTGCTGGAACTGCAGGGTCATGGCGGCCCGGTAGTACTCGACATGCTGCTGCGTCGCTGCTTCGAACTGGGTGCCCGGCCGGCGCGCCCCGGCGAGTTCAGCGAGCGGGCCTTCCTCAACGACAAGCTCGACCTGGCCCAGGCCGAGGCGATCGCTGACCTGATCGAGGCGAGCAGCGCGCAGGCCGCGCGCAATGCCGTGCGCTCGCTGCAGGGCGAGTTCTCCCGCCGCGTACAGCATCTGGCCGACCAGCTGATCGAGCTGCGCATGTACATCGAGGCAGCCATCGACTTCCCCGAGGAGGAGATCGACTTTCTCGCCGATGGCCACGTGCTCGGCCAGCTCGACGGGGTGCGTGCCGAGCTGCAGGCGGTGCAGCGTGAGGCCGGGCAGGGTGCACTGCTGCGCGATGGCATGACCGTGGTGATCGCCGGGCGGCCGAACGCCGGCAAGTCCAGCCTGCTCAACGCTCTGGCCGGGCGCGAGGCGGCGATTGTCACCGACATTGCCGGCACCACCCGCGACGTGCTGCGCGAACATATCCACATCGACGGCATGCCGCTGCACGTGGTCGACACCGCCGGCCTGCGCAACACCGAGGATCAGGTGGAGAAGATCGGCGTGCAGCGCGCCTTGCAGGCGATCGGTGAAGCTGACCGGGTGCTGCTGGTGGTCGATGCCACCGCGCCGGAAGCCGCAGACCCGTTCGCCTTGTGGCCGGAGTTTCTCGCCCAGCGCCCGGATCCGGCGCGGGTCACCCTGATCCGCAACAAGGCCGATCTGTCTGGCGAGGCGGTACGCCTTGAGACCTGCGCCGATGGCCATGTCACCCTCAGCCTGTCGGCACGCCAGGGCCATGGTCTTGAGCTGCTGCGCGAGCACCTCAAGGCCTGCATGGGCTACCAGCAGACCACCGAGAGCAGCTTCAGCGCGCGGCGCCGCCATCTGGATGCGCTGCGCCAGGCGGCCGTCTATCTGGAGCACGGGCGCAGCCAGCTGACCCTGCTCGGCGCCGGCGAACTGCTCGCCGAGGACCTGCGCATGGCCCACCAGGCGCTCGGCGAGATCACTGGCACCTTCACCCCCGACGACCTGCTCGGGCGGATCTTCTCCAGCTTCTGCATCGGCAAGTAACACCGCCTCCCGGCGCCCGAGCGCCGCCTTCTCGCCATCTCCCACCGTTCAGCCGCCCTTCGGGGTGGCTGGTGCCTGCCCGCCTGTCTGGTAAATCGGCTCGATGGGCTGTCCGCAAGCACTGTGGATAAGCGGGGATGAGCACCTTTGACAAACGCCCTGACACGCTGTGGATAAAACACCCTGTGGATAAGATGGCGATCGATACACAGCTTCCCGACAGTTTTCCAGAAGGCTCACCGCAGCCTTTTCACATCCTTTTCCAAAGCTCAACCTGTTGATATATAAAAGATTTATACAGATATCCACAGAAACTGTTCACACCATTAACAAGCTCTAAAGCAGGCTTTTCAATCATTCAAACTGATTTCTTCTGTTAGTCAGCCGGTACATGCCACCCAGTACGTCACTGGCTACTTTTTGTCCACACAGCTTCATTAGCACTGCCGATATCTCTATACTGCGCGGCCTTGCAGATAACCCCTTCCCGACAGGCACGAGGTGCGTGGTGGATTTCCCTTCCCGTTTTGATGTGATCGTCATCGGCGGCGGCCATGCCGGTACCGAAGCGGCACTGGCAGCTGCACGCATGGGCGTGAAGACCCTGCTGCTTACCCACAACGTGGAAACCCTCGGTCAGATGAGCTGCAACCCGGCCATCGGCGGGATCGGCAAGAGCCATCTGGTCAAGGAAATCGACGCCCTGGGCGGAGCCATGGCCGAGGCCACCGATCGTGGCGGCATCCAGTTCCGTATCCTCAACAGCCGCAAGGGCCCGGCTGTGCGGGCAACGCGTGCCCAGGCCGATCGGGTGCTGTACAAAGCAGCGATCCGCCATACCCTGGAAAACCAGCCGAACCTGTGGATATTTCAGCAGGCCTGCGATGATCTGATCGTCGAAGGTGGAGAGGTACGTGGTGTCGTTACGCAGATCGGTCTGCGTTTCAAGGCCGACAACGTCGTGCTGACCGCCGGTACCTTCCTTGGCGGACTTATCCACATCGGCCTGCAGAACCACTCCGGTGGCCGGGCGGGCGATCCGCCGTCGATCGCCCTGTCGCGGCGACTGCGTGAACTGCCGCTGCGGGTTGGTCGCCTGAAGACCGGCACGCCGCCGCGCATCGATGCCCGCTCAGTGGATTTTTCAAAGATGAGCGAGCAGCCCGGCGACACGCCTACGCCGGTGATGTCGTTCCTTGGCTCGCGTGAGCAGCATCCACGGCAAGTCAGTTGCTGGATCACTCACACCAACGCCCGCACCCACGAGATCATTGCCAGCAACCTCGACCGCTCGCCAATGTACTCAGGGGTGATCGAGGGCATCGGCCCGCGCTACTGTCCGTCGATCGAGGACAAGATCCACCGCTTCGCCGACAAGGACAGCCACCAGGTGTTCATCGAGCCGGAAGGCCTGAGCACCCACGAGCTGTACCCCAACGGCATCTCCACCTCGCTGCCGTTTGACGTGCAGCTTGAGATCGTCCGCTCGATCCGCGGCCTGGAAAACGCGCACATCGTGCGCCCCGGCTACGCCATCGAGTACGACTTCTTCGATCCGCGCGACCTCAAGTACTCGCTGGAGACCAAGGTGATCGGCGGGCTGTTCTTCGCCGGTCAGATCAACGGCACCACCGGCTACGAGGAGGCAGGTGCCCAGGGCCTGCTCGCCGGCACCAACGCCGCGCTGCGCGCCCAGGGCCGCGAGGCCTGGTGCCCGCGCCGCGACGAGGCGTACATCGGTGTGCTGGTCGATGACCTGATTACCCTCGGCACTCAGGAGCCGTACCGCATGTTCACCTCGCGTGCCGAGTACCGGCTGATCCTGCGCGAGGACAACGCCGACCTGCGTCTGACCGAGAAGGGTCGTGAACTGGGACTGGTCGATGAGCGCCGCTGGGCAGCATTCAGCGAGAAGCGCGAAGCCATCGCGCGCGAGGAGCAGCGCCTGAAAAGTGCCTGGGTGCGCCCGGGTACCGCTGAGGGCGACGCCATCGCCGCCCGCTTCGGCACACCACTGGCCCACGAGTACAACCTGCACAACTTGCTGGCGCGTCCGGAGATCGACTACGCCGCGCTGGCTGAAATTGTCCCAAGCCCTGTGCAGGACGCCCAAGTCGCCGAGCAGGTGGAAATTCGCATCAAGTACGCCGGTTACATCGCCCGCCAGCAGGAGGAGATCGAGCGGCTGCGCGCCAGCGAGGACACCCGCCTGCCCACCGATATCGACTACAGCCTGATCGGCGGACTGTCGCGGGAGATCCAGGCCAAACTCGCTGCTGCACGCCCCCAGACGCTGGGGCAGGCCTCGCGGATTCCCGGCGTGACCCCGGCGGCAGTGTCACTGCTGCTGATCCACCTGAAAAAACGCGACGCCGGTCGCCAGCTGGAGCGCAACGCCTGATGTCTCTGGTCACCCCCGGCCATGCTGCCGAGCTGGCAGCAGGCGCCAAAGCCCTTGGTGTACCGCTGGATGCGCAGCAGAAACAGCAGCTGCTCGCCTATCTGGGCCTGCTGATCAAGTGGAACCAGGCCTACAACCTCACCGCCGTGCGCAATCCCGACGAGATGGTTTCCCGGCATCTGCTGGACAGCCTGAGTATTGCCCCCTTCGTGGGCGAGAGGGGAGGGCGCTGGCTGGATGTGGGCAGCGGTGGCGGCATGCCTGGGATTCCACTGGCCATCCTGTTTCCTGAGCGGCAGTTCACCACCCTGGACTCCAACGGCAAGAAGACCCGCTTCCAGACCCAGGTCAAGCTCGAGCTGGGACTTGGCAACCTCGAAGTGCGGCACAGCCGGGTCGAGCAGTTGCAACCGGTGGAGCCATTCGATGGCATCGTGTCGCGGGCCTTCAGTGCGCTGGAGGACTTCGTGCAGCTGACCCGCCACCTTGGCGATCAGCACACCGCCTGGCTGGCCATGAAGGGGCAATACCCGCGCGAAGAGCTCAAGGCCTTGCCGGCTGATTTCATCGTCGAGTCCGAACATGCGCTGGAGGTCCCCGGTTGCCAGGGCCAGCGCCATCTGCTGATACTGCGCCGCTGCGCCTGAGGAGAGTGCCACGCATGGCCAAAGTATTCGCGATCGCCAACCAGAAGGGCGGCGTGGGCAAGACCACTACTTGCGTCAACCTGGCCGCCTCGCTGGTCGCGACCCAGCGCCGCGTGCTGCTGATCGACCTTGATCCCCAGGGCAACGCGACCACCGGCAGTGGCATCGACAAGCTGACGCTTGAGCACTCGGTCTATGACGTGCTGGTCGGCAACTGTGACCTGCGTGAGGCCATGCAGGTGTCCGAGCATGGCGGTTACCAGCTGCTGCCCGCCAACCGCGACCTGACCGCCGCCGAGGTCACGCTGCTGGATCTGCCCAACAAGGAACAACGCCTGCGTCAGGCGCTGGCGCCGATTCGTGACAACTACGATTTCATCCTGATCGATTGCCCGCCGGCACTGTCGATGCTGACCGTCAACGCCTTGGTGGCCTCTGATGGGGTGATCATCCCGATGCAGTGCGAGTACTACGCACTGGAGGGATTGTCCGACCTGGTCAACAGCATCCAGCGTATCGGTGCGCTGCTCAATCCGGCCCTGCGCATCGAAGGCATCCTGCGCACCATGTACGATGGGCGTATCGGACTGACCCAGGATGTGACCGCCCAGCTGCAGGCGCATTTTGCCGAGTCACTCTACGAAACCACCATTCCGCGCAACGTGCGCCTGGCCGAGGCTCCCAGCCATGGCATGCCGGCACTGGTCTACGACAAGGGCTCGCGCGGAGCACGCGCATACCTTGATCTGGCCAAAGAGCTGGTGACCCGCCAGCGCCGCAACCCGCGCGCAGCCACCCCATGAGGATTTGCACATGGCCGTGAAAAAGCGTGGCCTGGGCCGCGGGCTCGATGCCCTCTTGGGCGGTACCACCGTCAAGGCCCTGCAGGAACAGGCGGTACGTGCCGCCGGGCAAGAACTGCAGGATCTGCCGATCGAATGGCTGCAGCGTGGCAAGTATCAGCCGCGTCGCGACATGGATCCGCAGGCGCTTGATGAGCTGGCCCAGTCGATCCGAAGCCAAGGGCTGATGCAGCCGGTCGTGGTGCGACCGCTGGGCGAGCAGCAGTTCGAAATCATTGCCGGTGAACGCCGCTGGCGTGCCTGCCAGCTGGCGGGGCTTGAGCGGATTCCTGCGCTGGTGCGCGAGGTCAGCGATGAGGCGGCGATCGCCATGGCGCTGATCGAGAACATCCAGCGTGAGGACCTCAATCCGGTCGAGGAAGCGGCGGCGTTGCAGCGGCTGCAGCAGGAATTCCACCTGACCCAGCAGCAGGTCGCCGATGCGGTGGGCAAATCGCGGGTCAGTGTCGCCAATCTGCTGCGTCTGATGGCGCTGCCGGAGGAGATCAAGACCCTGCTGGCCCATGGTGATCTGGAAATGGGTCATGCCCGCGCGTTGCTGGGGCTGCCAGGTGAGCGGCAGATCGAGGGGGCGCGACAGGTCGTCGCACGGGGTCTGACCGTCCGTCAGACTGAAGCCCTGGTGCGTCAGTGGGTCAATGGCAAGCCGGTGGTGGCGCCAGTTGCGGGCGATGCGGATCTGCAGCGTCTGGAGCAGCGCCTGGCCGAGCGCCTCGGGGCGGCGGTGGAGATTCGCCACGGTCAGCAGGGCAAAGGCAAACTGGTCATCCGCTACAGCTCGCTGGACGAGCTGCAGGGTGTCTTGGCCCATATTCGCTGAAGAACAGCCTGGGGGTAGCGGATGGTCTTAATTCACCGCCTTGCAGTTGAAGCGGCGTGTCCCTGCCCCTATACTCCCGGCGCTCTTTTCTCGGCATGGCGTTTGCAAAGCAAGCCAGCCGATCACGATGCAGGAAGGCTGCGGTGAACGTCCGCAACAAGATCCCGTTGCACCGTCTGGCAGTGTTTCCACTGCTGCGACTGCAGCTGGCGGTCAGTCTGCTGACTGCGCTGGTTGCATGGGGCTGGCAAGGCCCGCTGGCCGGGTATTCGGCCCTGCTGGGTGGCATGATCGCGTTACTGCCGAACGTGTACTTCACGTACAAGGCCTTCCGCTATTTCGGAGCCCGTTCGGTCAAGGCCATCGTCCAGTCCTTCTGGTCGGGAGCGATGGGCAAACTGATTCTGACGGCAGCGTTGTTTGCGCTGGTGTTCGCAGGAGTTGAGCAGGTGAGTGTGCCGGCCTTGTTCGTCGGTTACATGCTGGTACTGTGTACCGCAGCCAGTGCTCTCCTGCTGGTAAAAGGCTTTCCAAGGCATTGAGCATTGAGGCGTCTATGGCTAACTCACCGGCTGAGTATATTCAGCACCACCTGCAAAACCTGACCTACGGCAAACTGCCTGCCGGCACTGTGCGTGCCGACGGTACGGTGCTCGATCAGGCCACCTGGACCATTGCCCAGACCGCAGCCGAGGCTCAGTCGATGGGCTTCATGGCTGTGCACCTGGATACCCTGGGCTGGTCATTGTTTGCCGGTTTCCTGTTCATCGCCATCTTCAGCATGGCGGCAAAGGCAGCTACCGTCGGTGTTCCCGGCAAGCTGCAGAACATGGTGGAAATGATCGTCGAGTTCGTCGAGGGCATGGTCAAGGACACCTTCCATGGTCGTAACCCGGTGATTGCACCGCTGGCGCTGACCATCTTCATGTGGATCCTGCTGATGAACAGCCTGAAGTGGATCCCTGTCGACTACATTCCGGGCATTGCCCATCTGGCAGGTCTGCCGGCCTTCAAGATCGTGCCGACCGCCGATCCGAACGGCACCTTCGGTGTGTCGATTGGTGTGTTCTTCCTGATCCTCTTCTACAGCGTCAAGGTCAAGGGGCTGGGTGGTTTCAGCAAGGAGCTGGCTTTCACCCCGTTCAATCACTGGTCGCTGGTACCGTTCAACCTGTTCCTTGAAATCCTCGGTCTGCTGACCAAGCCGCTGAGCCTGGCACTGCGTCTGTTCGGCAACATGTACGCCGGTGAGGTGGTATTCATCCTCATTGCGCTGCTGCCGTTCTACGTGCAGTGGACCCTGAATGTGCCTTGGGCAATCTTCCATATCTTGGTGATTCCGCTGCAGGCCTTCATCTTCATGGTGCTGAGTATCGTCTACCTGAGCGCAGCCCACGAAGAGCACTGACGGAAAACCGACCGTAACCAGTAACTTTAATCGCAACTCAAACCCTTGAAACTCTAGGAGTAACCATGGAACTCGTCATCATCGCTGCCGCCATCATCATCGGTCTGGGCGCCCTGGCCACCGGTATCGGCTTCTCCCTGCTGGGTGGCAAGCTGCTGGAATCCACTGCCCGTCAGCCGGAGCTGGGCCCGCAGCTGCAGACCAAGACCTTCATCATGGCTGGTCTGCTCGACGCCGTGCCGATGATCGGTGTTGGTATCGCCATGTACCTCATCTTCGTTGTCGCCCCCGGTATGGCTGGTTGATCTGATGATGTCGCCGCGGCAGGGCGACTGCCCTGCCGCCCATGGCGCCATCGCCCGGGAAACAACGAAATAGCATGAGGTAGATCAGTGAACATTAATCTGACGCTGTTCGGTCAAACGATTGCCTTCGCTATTTTCGTCTGGTTCTGCATGAAGTTCGTATGGCCGCCACTGACGGCCGCCATGCACGCCCGCCAGAAGAAAATTGCCGAAGGCCTGGATGCCGCCGGTCGTGCCCAGCGCGATCTGCAACTCGCCCAGGAAAAAGCCGCCCAGATGCTCCGCGAAACCAAGGAGCAGGCTGCCGAGATCCTCGACAAGGCGAACAAGACCGCCAATGCGATCGTCGAGGAAGCCAAGCAGCAGGCCCGCAGTGAAGGTGAGCGTCTGCTTGCCAGCGCCAAGGCCGAAATCGATGTCGAAGTGAATCGCGCCAGGGATCAGCTGCGTGCACAGGTAGCGGTACTTGCCGTGGCCGGTGCCGAGAAGATCCTGGAGTCCTCCGTGGACGCCAAGGCACACAACGATCTGGTCGCAAAACTGGCCTCCCAACTCTAAGCGAGGCAAGCGATGGCTACTATCAATACGCTTGCACGGCCTTACGCGAAAGCAGCCTTCGAGCACGCTTGCGCGGTCGCACAGACCGATGCCTGGGCGAACATGCTGGCGCTGGCCGCAAGTTTCGTGGAGTCCCCCGAGGTCACCGCACAGCTGCGCAATCCAGCCCTGACCACCGAGCGCAAGTGCGCCTTCGTGGTCGAGCTGTGCGCAGACCGCATCGACGAGTCGTTCCGCAACTTCCTGGTGGCCTTGAGCGAAAACGATCGCCTGGAACTGCTTGCGACCGTACGTGAACAGTTCGATGCACTGAAGGCCGAGTCCGAACGTGCACTCGAGGTCCAGATCGAAACGGCTCACGAACTGAACGCGGAACAACTCCAGACGCTAGCCGCTGCCTTGTCGAAGCGGCTTGATCGAACTGTACAGCCCACCCCGGTCGTCAACCCCGCCCTGATCGGCGGCTTGATCATCCGTGCGGGTGACCTGGTCATCGACGGTTCGGTCCGCGGCAAACTGAACCAGTTGGCCGAAGCGTTGAAATCCTGATTTGAGGGGCATGGCATGCAGCAACTGAATCCTTCCGAAATTAGCGAAATCATCAAGCAGCGTATCGCCAAGCTGGATGTGACCGCTCAGGCCCGTAACGAAGGCACTGTCGTCAGCGTATCTGACGGCATCGTGCGTATCTTCGGTCTGGCCGATGTGATGTACGGTGAAATGATCGAGTTCCCGGGTGGCGTCTTCGGTATGGCGCTGAACCTGGAGCAGGACTCCGTCGGTGTGGTGATCCTGGGGGGTTATCAGGGTCTGACCGAAGGCATGCGTGCCAAGTGCACCGGCCGTATCCTCGAGGTTCCGGTCGGCCCGGAACTGCTGGGTCGCGTGGTCGACGCACTGGGCAACCCGATCGATGGCAAAGGCCCGATCGATGCCAAGCTGACCGACGCCGTCGAGAAAGTGGCGCCGGGCGTGATCTGGCGTAAGTCGGTCGACCAGCCGGTACAGACCGGCTACAAGTCGGTCGATGCCATGATTCCGGTCGGTCGTGGTCAGCGCGAGCTGATCATCGGTGACCGCCAGATCGGCAAGACCGCAATGGCCATCGACGCCATCATCAACCAGAAGAACAGCGGCATCCGCTGCGTGTATGTTGCCGTAGGTCAGAAGCAGTCGACCATCGCCAACGTCGTGCGCAAGCTGGAAGAAGCCGGTGCGCTGGCCAACACCATCGTGGTGGCAGCAAGCGCCTCCGAATCCGCTGCCCTGCAGTTCCTGGCGCCCTATGCCGGCTGCACCATGGGTGAGTACTTCCGCGACCGTGGTGAAGACGCGCTGATCGTCTACGATGACCTGTCCAAGCAGGCCGTAGCCTATCGCCAGATCTCCCTGCTGCTGCGCCGTCCGCCGGGCCGTGAAGCCTATCCGGGCGACGTGTTCTATCTCCACAGCCGTCTGCTGGAGCGCGCTTCCCGCGTTTCCGAGGAGTATGTGGAGCAGTTCACCAAGGGCGCAGTGAAAGGCAAGACCGGTTCCCTGACCGCGCTGCCGATCATCGAGACCCAGGCCGGCGACGTTTCTGCGTTCGTTCCGACCAACGTGATCTCGATCACCGACGGCCAGATCTTCCTGGAATCTGCCATGTTCAACTCGGGCATCCGCCCGGCGGTCAACGCCGGTATCTCGGTATCCCGCGTCGGTGGTGCAGCCCAGACCAAGATCATCAAGAAGCTCTCCGGTGGCATCCGTACCGCTCTGGCCCAGTACCGTGAACTGGCAGCCTTTGCCCAGTTCGCCTCGGATCTGGACGAAGCGACCCGCAAGCAGCTTGAGCATGGTCAGCGCGTTACCGAGCTGATGAAGCAGAAGCAGTATGCGCCGATGTCCATCGCGGATATGTCGGTGTCGCTGTACGCGGCCGAGCGCGGCTTCCTGACCGATGTGGAAGTAGCCAAGGTGGGCGCCTTCGAGCAGGCCCTGATCGCCTTCTTCAACCGCGAGTTCGCCGATCTGATGGCGAAGATCAACGTGAAGGGCGACTTCAACGACGAGATCGATGCAGGCCTCAAGGCAGGTATCGAGAAGTTCAAGGCCACTCAGAGCTGGTAAGCCGCAGCGGGAGCCGCAAGGCTCCCGCCTGCTAACCCGGAAGGTGTCAAATGGCAGGCGCAAAAGAGATTCGCAGCAAGATTGCGAGCATCAAGAGCACGCAGAAGATCACCAGCGCCATGGAAAAGGTCGCGGTCAGCAAGATGCGCAGGGCACAGCAGCGCATGGCAGCCAGCCGTCCTTATGCCGTGCGCATCCGTGAGGTGATCGGTCACCTGGCCAAGGCCAACCCGGAATATCGCCACCCCTACATGGTGGAGCGTCCGGTCAAGCGTGTCGGTTACATCTTGGTTTCCAGTGATCGTGGCCTCTGCGGCGGTCTGAACATCAACCTGTTCAAGGCCCTGATCAAAAACCTGAAGGACTGGCGCGATGCCGGTGTCGAGGCAGATTTCTGCGTCATCGGCAGCAAGGGTGCCAGTTTCTTCCGCAGCTACGGCGGCAATGTCGTTGCAGCTGTCAGCCACCTGGGCGAAGCGCCATCGGTCAATGACCTGATCGGCAGCGTCAAGGTCATGCTGGATCGTTTCGACGAAGGCAAGCTGGACCGCCTCTATATGGCGTCCAACCAGTTCGTCAACACCATGACCCAGAAGCCCGTGGTCGAGCAATTGCTTCCCCTGGCCCAAGCCTCGGCCGCCGATGACGGCGCCAAGCAGGGGACCTGGGATTACCTGTACGAACCCGACGCCCAGCAACTGCTGGATGCCCTGCTGGTTCGCTATGTCGAATCGCAGGTCTACCAGTCCGTGGTCGAGAACAACGCCTGCGAGCAGGCGGCGCGGATGATCGCCATGAAGAATGCCACCGACAACGCCGGTCAGCTGATCAAAGATCTGCAGCTGATCTACAACAAGGCGCGTCAGGCTGCGATCACCCAGGAAATCTCGGAAATCGTCGGCGGCGCTGCCGCGGTTTAAGACAGGTTCAAATATTCAGAGGAACCAGATATGAGTAGCGGACGTATCGTTCAAATCATCGGCGCCGTTATCGACGTGGAATTCCCGCGCGATCAGGTGCCGAACGTCTATGACGCGCTGAAAGTCGAAGGCGCCGAGACCACCCTGGAAGTCCAGCAGCAGCTGGGTGACGGCATTGTCCGTACCATTGCCATGGGTTCCACCGAAGGCCTCAAGCGTGGCCTGACCGTGAACAATACCGGTGCCGGCATCGCCGTGCCGGTCGGCAAGGCCACCCTCGGCCGTATCATGGACGTGCTGGGCAACCCGATCGATGAGGCGGGCCCCATCGGCGAGGAAGAGCGCTGGACCATCCACCGCGCAGCCCCGTCCTATGCCGAGCAGGCAGGCGGCAACGATCTGCTGGAAACCGGCATCAAGGTCATCGACCTGGTCTGCCCGTTCGCCAAGGGCGGCAAGGTCGGCCTGTTCGGCGGCGCTGGCGTCGGCAAGACCGTGAACATGATGGAGCTGATCCGTAACATTGCCATGGAGCACAGCGGTTACTCCGTGTTCGCCGGTGTGGGTGAGCGTACTCGTGAAGGTAACGACTTCTATCACGAGATGAAGGACTCCAACGTTCTGGACAAGGTCGCCCTGGTCTATGGCCAGATGAACGAGCCGCCGGGCAACCGTCTGCGCGTGGCCCTGACCGGCCTGACCATGGCCGAGAAGTTCCGTGACGAAGGCCGCGACGTTCTGCTGTTCGTCGACAACATCTACCGTTACACCCTGGCCGGTACCGAAGTGTCCGCGCTGCTGGGGCGTATGCCGTCCGCAGTGGGTTACCAGCCGACCCTGGCCGAGGAAATGGGCGTTCTGCAGGAGCGCATCACCTCGACCAAGAACGGCTCGATCACCTCGGTGCAGGCTGTCTACGTTCCCGCGGACGACCTGACCGACCCGAGCCCGGCGACCACCTTCGCCCACCTTGACGCCACCGTGGTTCTGTCCCGTGACATCGCCTCGCTGGGTATCTACCCGGCCGTTGATCCGCTGGACTCCACCTCCCGTCAGCTGGATCC
>CAZFFB010000011.1:0-16523 GCA_964517735.1 uncultured Pseudomonas sp. | reverse complement strand
GACGTCGACTGCGCCGAATATCGCCGCTGGCTGGCAGATATCGATCCCGAGCGCAGTGTGCTGGTCTTTCCGGCGGCCTATCTCAACAGCCCCTCATCGATGTTCGGGCACACCCTGCTGCGCATCGACCCGACCGGTGTCGAGGCCAGCGGCACCGCCCTGCTCAGCTATGCCCTGAACTTCGGCGCCACCACCGATGCACAGGACAACAGCCTGATGTACGCCTGGAAAGGTCTGGTGGGCGGCTATCCCGGGCAGTTCGCCCTGCTGCCCTATCGGGAAAAGATCGGCGAATACAGCCGTCTGGAAAACCGCGACCTCTGGGAGTACCACCTTGACCTGAGCGTCGAGGAAACCCGCCACCTGGTCGAACATGTCTGGGAATTGCGGGACATCCGCTTTGATTACTACTTCTTCGACGAGAACTGCTCCTATCGCCTGCTGGAGCTGCTGGAAGTCGCAAGGCCTGGACTTGAGCTGACCGATGACTTCCCCCTCACCGCCATCCCGGCCGATACCGTACGGGCCATCCAGGCGGCCGGGCTGATCGTGCGTACCGACTACCGCCCCTCCCGCGAGCGCGAGCTGCAGGTGCGCAGCACCGATCTGTCCGCCGACGAGCAGCGCTGGGTATTGCGCCTGGCCGCGGATGAGGCCAGCCTGCAGGAGGCACAGTGGCAGGCACTGCCTGCCGAACGCCGTGCGCTCATCCAGGAGTCGGCCTATCGCCTGCTGCGCTACCGCGCCGCCGGACAGGAGCGTGATCCGGCCAACGCCGGGCGCAGCTACCGACTGCTGCAGGCGATCAACCAGAATCCGCCGCCGCCCCTGGCGCTGGAGCGCCCGACACCGGCCGAGCAGGGGCATGAATCACGCACCCTGCAGCTGAGCGCTGGCAGCCATGAGGGCCGCCCCTTTGCCGACTATGGCGTGCGCATGGCCTACCACGACCTGGCCGACCATCTGCCGGGCTTTCCGTCAGGGGCACAGATCGAGCTGGGGCACCTGCGGCTACGCCAGTACGCCCGGGGACACTGGCAGCTGCAACAGCTGGACCTGGTAGATATCCGCTCACTGACACCACGTACCCGGCTGCTCCAGCCCTGGTCGTGGCAGGTATCCGCCGGCCTTGAGCGGATCGCCGGTGACGACGACCGGCAAACACTGGTCAGTCAGCTTGGTGGTGGCGCCGGGGCCACCTGGCCACTGGGGGCGAGGCTGCAGGGCTTTGCACTGGGTACGGTGCGCCTTGAGCACAACCCGGATCATGCCAGCGTGCTGAGTCCGGCCATCGGACTCAATGCCGGCCTGCTATGGCGCATGGACCTTGGCAACCTGCTGCTCGAAGGGCGTCATGAGCAGTTCAGCAACGGCGAGCAGCGCCGCCAGCTGCAGCTCACCCAGCAGATCGACCTCGATGCCCGTCAGGCCATACGCCTGAACGCCCACTATCAGCACAGCCACCGCCATGGCGCGACACTTGAGGCGGCGCTGGAACTGCGCTGGTACCTGTACTGAGGCCCCGCCTCTGCAAGAGACTCAGACTATCAGGGCAATGTCTGGCGATGTCTGCGCCTATCGGCTCTAATGGGGTCTGTTTTCTTTTTTGCCTGTGGAATCGCAGCCATGACCCCATCCCAGACCCTCGCGGCCGAACTGCGCGATGCCTGGCGCGTGCAGATCCGCCTTCATCCCTTCATCGCCAGCGGCCTGCTGGTGGCCGGCCTTGGCACGCTGGGCCTGCTGCTGGCCGGCATCGTCAGTGCGCTGGGCAATGGTGCCGGTGACAACGTGCGCCACGCGCTGATCGGTGGTGCGGCCGGCTTTCTCACCACCACCCTGGGTGCCCTGCTGGCCGTGGGCATGGGGCGGGTCTCGCAGCGCCGCCAGGATGCCATGCTCGGCTTTGCCGCCGGGATGATGCTGGCGGCCAGCTCCTTCTCGCTGATCCTGCCGGGCCTTGAGGCCGCCGAGGGCATGCTCGGCAGCGGCCGCCTGGCGGCCCTGGTGGTGGCGATCGGCGTCTGCCTTGGCGCCTTGCTGATGCTCGGTCTGGATTACTTCACCCCTCATGAACATGCCAGCACCGGCCCCTGCGGCCCGGACTGCGAGCGCCTCGGGCGGATCTGGCTGTTCGTGCTGGCCATCGCCCTGCACAACCTGCCCGAAGGCATGGCGATCGGCGTGGGCTTTGCCCAGGGCGATCTGGGCGTCGGTCTGCCGCTGACCCTGGCCATCGCCATCCAGGACATCCCCGAGGGGCTGGCGGTGGTGCTGGCGATGCGCAGCGCCGGGCTGTCCTGCAGCCTGTCGGTACTGGTTGCCGCATTGTCCGGGCTGATGGAGCCGATCGGGGCGCTGGTCGGCATCGGCCTGTCCAGCGGCTTCGCCCTCGCCTACCCGATCGGTCTGGGGCTGGCGGCCGGGGCGATGATCTTCGTGGTCTCCCACGAGGTGATCCCGGAAACCCACCGCAACGGTCACCAGACCCAGGCCACCCTGGGGCTGATGGGCGGCTTCGTGCTGATGATGTTCCTCGATACGGCGCTGGGCTGAGCCGATGCGCGCCGCCAACCTGTTCCAGCCGCTGCCGGACGCCCGTGACGGCGAGCGCTTCGATGACCTGCTGCGCACGCCTGGCTGCCGCGTGGAGCGCATCGTCTCCCACGGTCAGGCCAGCCCGCCGGGCTTCTGGTACGAACAGGCCTGGGATGAATGGGTGCTGCTGCTGGCCGGCAGCGCAGCGCTCTGGCTGGATGGCGAGGCCGCGCCGCGCCCGCTGGCCATCGGTGACTACCTGCTGATTCCGGCCGGGCTGCGGCACCGGGTGGAAGCCACCGCGCCGGATCAGCCCAGCGTCTGGCTGGCCATTCATCTGGGCGAGCCGGCCTGAGTCAGCGCCAGCCAGCCGGCGCTGGCGGGGACGTCCTTGCCATCAGCCAAGCCTTTCCGCCAGCCGCTCGAACAGGCGCTGGCGCTGCCCGGGCGCCTCGTTGACCAGATGATGCCGCGCGCCGGGCAGCAGGATGGTCTCGGCCGCCGGGAACTTGTCCGCCAGGATCGCCAGGTTATGCCGCCAGTCGACGGTGGTGTCGGCGTCGCCTTGCAGGATCAGCAGGGGTAGCGGGGACGGGGGCGCCGCCTCGATCCGCACGATCCAGCGCGCCAGCGCACCGACCCAGGCGGTCGGCAGGATGCGTGCCTGAAGCGGGTCGCGCTGGACGAACTCGAGAAAGGCCCGGTCTGCCGAGTTCTCGCTGTAACGACGGGGGATCTGCCGCACGAAGGGGCGCAGCAGCTGGTAGGTGAGCCGGGCGCGCGTCCAGTCCTGCGGGCGGACCAGTGGTGCCAGCAGGATGTGCTGACCAAGCGCCGGGCGCGCCTCGCTCAGGCGTTGTTCACCCTGCAGCAGGTAGTCGAGCAGAATCGCCCCGCCGGTACTCTGCCCCAGCAGATGCCAGGGCCGGGGCAGGCCGAGCTGCTGCGCGCCCTGCAGCAGGGCACGCAGGGCCTCCTGGTATGCGGCGAAGTCCTCGATGCTGGCCGGCGCCCCCTCCGACAGGCCATGCCCCGGCAGATCACACGCCAGCACCGCCAGCCCATGGGCCAGCGCCCAGTCGATGACGTGACGATAGAGTCCCATGTGGTCGTAGTAGCCGTGCAGCAGCAACAAGGTGGCGCGGGCGTCGTCACGCCACCAGCCCTGCAGGGCCAGCCGGCGGGCACCGGCCAGCACCCAGCCCAGGCGGCTGTACTGCGCCGACGCCCCGGGCAGGCCATAGAATTGCCGATAGGCCTGGCACTGAGCCGCCAGCACGGCACTGGCCGTTCCGGCCTCGCTGAAGGCCGGCAGGTGCGCACGCAGCAGTGCAGGCTGGAAGAAAGCGGACATGGTGAACCTCGAAGGCCCGTGCGCGGATCCGGCGCACCCTTTGATCTTCAGCGCCGCCGCGCAACATGGCAAGCTGGCCCGCCCTGCTGCCGGCCCCTCATGCCATGTCCTTATCCCGTCGCAAGAATGTGCTCATCGCCCTGCTGGCCCTGTGCTGGTTCATCGCCCTGGGCAGCCTGTACACCTGGTATCAGACCCGCTACATCCGCCCGTTTGGCGAGACCACGGTACTGTTCGATGCGGCAGCGCTGCGTCTGCCGGCCGAGCTGGCCGGGCCTGGCAGCATCCGGGTGGTGCATCTGTGGGATCCGCCGTGCCCGTGCAATGTCGGCAACCAGCAGCACCTGAGCGAGCTGATCGAGCGCTTTGCCGGGCAGGGGGTCACCTTCCATGTCTGGCAGAAGCCTGGCAGCCGCGGCCGTCTGCCGCAGCAGCTGGCGGCGCTGCAGCCGCTGAGTGCACTGCCGGGCGCCGAACACATGCCGGCCAGTCCGGCGGTGGCGATCTGGGACCGCGCCGGCAACCTGGCGTATCTCGGCCCCTACAGCGAGGGAGCAGTCTGCACCTCGGACAACAGCTTCATCGAGCCGATTCTCGATGCGCTGATCGCCGGCCGGCCGGTGCTGGCCACCGGCACCCTGGCGGTCGGCTGCTACTGCCCGTGGAACGAGGACTGAGCGGGCGCGCCACAGACCCGCCCGCCCTCGGCAGCGACTCAACGAATCAGCGTACGCAGACGACGGGCGCGGCGCCGTTCGCCCAGTCGTGCCGGCAGACGTTGCAGACCCTGACGCAGGCGGCGCAGGTAACCCCCGGCGCGCAGGGTATGCCAGAACACCCCGCTGCAGTAGCCACAGGCGATGCACAGCAGCAGCTGGTGCTCGATCTGCGCCGCTGGGCTGCGCAGCAGGTACAGGCGCAGTGCCTGGTAGTCGTGCAGCGCCTGGCCCAGGATCAGCAGCAGGGGCAGCAGCAGCGCCCAGCGCAGCCCGGCGCGCAGCGGACGCAGCAGGCGCGGATCCTGGGTCCAGCTGCGCCAGCCCTGCAGCAGGATGCGCCAGAGCAGGGCCAGCAGGCGGCCAGCAAAGCGCAGCAGCCGTCCGGCCAGGGGGCGGGAAGGGTGGTTCAGGGGGCGGATCATCCGTATCACCTTGGCGGGCTGAAGAACAGGCGCCGAGTCTAGGCAAAGGGATGCGGGTCAGCGTTTCGACCGTGCCACAACCCGGGCGGCACAGCGGCGCGAAGCGTGCGGCCGGTCACAGGGTGCGGCGCCCGGTGACCGGCCATGCTTCAGAGCGCTTCCAGGCAGCCGGCCAGCTCGCCCGCCAGACGCTCGAGCAGCTGCTCGTAGGCCTGCGCCGTGACAGGCAGCCCGTGGCCGAGGGCATCGAGCTCGGCAAAGCGCACCGGCAGGCCCTCGCCGAGGGTCTGCGCCAGGCGCGGGCGCTGCGGAGGTTCGGTGAACACGCAGCTCGGGCCGGCCTGCTCCAGACTGTGGCGCATCGCCGCGACATGTCGGGCGCCGGGCTGGGCTTCGCTGCCGATGGCGAACACCCCGGCATGGCGCAGGCCGTAGGCCTCCTCGAAGTAGTCGTAGGCCTCATGGAAGACGAAGAACGGCTTGCCGCGCAGCCCGTCAAGACGCGCCTTGAGGCGGGCATCCAGCGCCTCCAGACGGCCCTGGAAGGCAGCCAGGTTGGCCTGGTAGCGGGCGGCGTTGGCCGGGTCGGCCGCAGCCAGATCCTCCGCCATGCGCGCGGCGATCACCCGCGCATTGGCCGGCAGCAGCCAGAGGTGAGCGTCGAGGGCACCGGGGCGGTGGGCGTGATCGTGATGGGTGTCGGCGTCCGGCGCGTGACCGGCGTGATCGGCGTGATCGGCGTGATCGGCGTGATCGGCGTGATCGGCGTGATCATCATGCGCCTCGTGGTCCTTGTGGTCCTTGTGCTCCCCATGGCTGTCATGGCCGTCGTGGCCTTGGTGATCATCGTGGTCGTCATGATCGTCATGCCCCGGATGCGCATCAGACGCCCCGTGTCCCTCAGCGTGGTCAGCATGTGCCGCTGCGAAGTGCCGCAGGTGCATCCCAGGCAGCTGCTGCAGCGCGATCGAGGGCCGCTGACGGCCTTCCAGCACACGGGGCAGGAAGGTCTCCAGATCCTCGCCGATCCAGTAGAACAGCTGTGCCTCGCGCACCTTGCGGATGTCCGAGGGGCGCAGCGCATAGTGGTGCGGCGAAGCCCCCGGCGGCAGCAGTACCTCAGGTGCACCGGCGCCGTCCTGCACCGCTGCGGCGATCAGCTGCAGCGGCTTGATGCTGGTCAGTACCGATACTTCAGCCTGTGCCGGCAACGCCAGCAGGGCGGTCAGCGCAGCGGCCGACAACAAGGGGATCGAACGGAACATGGCGCAAACTCTCGAGGCGGGAAAGGTCTATATAATAACGTCCCTTTCTTCCGGAGTGCCGTCATGTCGTCGACACCGCTGGCCTGCCATCCCCATGATCACAGCCACTGCATCGCCAGCGCGCTGGCTGCGGCCGAGGCCATCTGCAGCCGCGAGGGTGCCCGTCTGACCACCCTGCGCCGGCGGGTGCTGGAGCTGGTCTGGCGCAGCCACCAACCACTGGGTGCCTACGACATCCTCGGTGTGCTCAGCCGCGAGGATGGCCGCCGCGCCGCCCCCCCGACCGTCTACCGCGCTCTGGACTTTCTGCTCGAGCACGGCCTGATCCATCGCCTGGCCTCGCTGAATGCCTTCACCGGCTGCAGCCATCCGGGCGAGTCCCACCAGGGCTACTTTCTGCTGTGCCGCCAGTGCAAGACCGCCATCGAGATGCGCCAGCCGGCGATCGGCGCGGCGATCCGCCAGGCCGCCAATGCCCTGGGCTTTGCCGTCGAGGGGCAGATGGTCGAGGTGGTCGGTCTGTGCGCGCGCTGCCAGGCAGGAGAGGCCCATGTCAACCACGCCTGAACCCCTGCTGCGCCTGGATGGTGTCAGCGTGCACTTTGAGGGCAACGACACCCTGCAGGATATCCAGCTGACCCTGCAAAGCGGCGAGATCGTCACCCTGATCGGCCCCAATGGCGCCGGCAAGACCACGCTGGTGCGGGTGGTGCTGGGTCTGCTCACCCCTCATCGCGGACAGGTCTGGCGGCGTGAGCGCCTGCGCATCGGTTACATGCCGCAGAAGCTGCATGTCGAGCCGACCCTGCCACTGAGCGTGCTGCGCTTTCTCTGTCTGGTGCCCGGGGTGCGCCGCCTCCAGGTGGAGATCGCCCTGGCAGAAGTCGGCGCCTCCCAGGTGATCGACAGCCCGCTGCAGAAGATCTCCGGCGGTGAGCTGCAGCGCGTGCTGCTGGCCCGCGCCCTGCTGCGCCAGCCCGAGCTGCTGGTGCTGGACGAGCCGGTACAGGGGGTGGATGTCAGCGGCCAGGCCGAGCTGTACCGCCTGATCGGCACCTTGCGCCGGCGTCATGGTTGCGGCGTGCTGATGGTCTCCCATGATCTGCACCTGGTGATGGGCGCCACCGACCGGGTGATCTGCCTCAACCGCCACATCTGCTGCTCGGGCCATCCCGAGCAGGTCAGCAACGATCCGGTGTTCCGTCAGCTGTTCGGCCAGGATGCCCGCAGCCTGGCCATCTACCACCATCACCACGACCACGCCCATGACCTGCACGGCAGCGTGGTCAAGGCTTCGCAACCTCATCTCCACGGCCCGGACTGCACACACTGACCATGCCCGACTTCCTTCTCAACGCCCTGCTCGCCGGCCTCGCCCTGGCGCTGGTCGCCGGCCCGCTTGGCTCCTTCGTGGTCTGGCGGCGCATGGCCTACTTCGGCGACACCCTCGCCCACGCCGCCCTGCTGGGGGTCGCGCTGGGCTTTTTGTTCGATATCAGCCCGACCCTCTCGGTCGCACTGTGCTGCGTGCTGCTGGCCATCCTGCTGGTCACCCTGCAGCGTCGCCAGCCGCTGGCCACCGATACCCTGCTCGGCATCCTCGCCCACAGCGCCCTGTCTCTTGGACTGGTCACCGTCAGCCTGCTCGATGAGGTGCGGGTGGACCTGCTCGCCTATCTGTTCGGCGATCTGCTGGCGGTCGGCAGCACGGATCTTGTCTGGATCGTGGTCGGCAGCCTGCTGGCGCTGACCGTGCTGGTCTGGCTGTGGCAGCCGCTGCTGGCCATCACCGTCCACGAGGAACTGGCGCGGGTCGAGGGACTGCCGGTGGATGCCCTGCGCCTGGCGCTGATGCTGCTGATCGCCGTGGTGATTGCCGTAGCGATGAAGATCGTCGGCGTATTGCTGATCACCTCGCTGCTGATCATCCCTGCCGCCAGCGCCCAGCGCCATGCTCGCACCCCCGAGCAGATGGCCATCGGCGCCAGTCTGGTAGGCCTGGCGGCGGTATGCGGCGGGCTGACGCTGTCCTGGCAATATGACACTCCGGCCGGTCCGTCGATCGTGGTCAGCGCCGCGGCACTCTGCCTGCTGAGCTTCCTGCTGCCGCGCCGGGCGGTGTAATATCGACCACTTTCCGCGCAGCCCGAGGCACTGCCGATGACCTCTTTCTTTCGCAGCAGCGCCGCCCTGTTGCTCCTGCCCCTGCTGACCGCCTGTCAGGGCACAGCACCGGCCGATCATGTCGCGCCTGTCCAGCCGGCGCTCTGGCAGCTGGAAGCCCAGCTGACGGCCGGTGATCTAGAGGCCGCCAGCGCCGCCTTCGACGAGCTGCAGCGCCTGCAGGCCGGCAACAGCCTCGAGGCTTACCAGCGGCGCCTCGCCGAAGCCTGGCTGCAGCGCAGCCAGCAGGCCCTGGAGGCGGGTGATCTGGACGCCGCCACCGCTGCACTGGCCCGTGCCCGCACCCTGCTGCCCCAGGCGCCGGCGCTGATCAATGATCTGGGCGGTGCCCGCCCGGCCGTCCCTGCAGCCAAGACCGGGCACGACGCCCCCTGAGAGCGACTCAGGCCGACCGGAACAGCGCCGCCCGCATCCGGGGGGCCTCGTGCTGCAGGCCTTCCTGCTGCAGCTGCACCGACCAGCAGGAGGGTCCCTCGTCGATCCGCATGCCCTGACCCAGCAGGCCATCGACCACCTGCTCGAGGACATGGCGCGCGCTGAGGGCGCAGGGGAACGGCCCCTGCACGGTGACCCGCTCGGGCAGTGCACCATCGACACCGATGGCACACAGGAAGACCCACGCCTGCCCGTGGCGGGAAACCGGGCGGAGCAGGCATTCGATGCGGGTATGGGTATCGGTCGCAGGGTCGTGGCGCAGGATGCAGATCGGTCGTAGCATGGCGGCATACCTCAGTCAGCAGTTGACGCACTCAACGGATTACCTTCCCTGATTCCGAGGCATCCGTCACAAAACCCTAGCTCGCCATGCCCATTCCTCAAGTACGCACCCTAGCAGTGCACATCCCTGCCCCTGCCGGGTGCAGGCGGCCGGGCGTCTCAGCCGAAGAACCAGTAGCACACCGCAATCGCCGCGAGGACTCCGGCCAGATCGGCCAGCAGCGCACAGCCCACCGCATGGCGCGCGCGCTGGATGCCCACCGCACCGAAGTACACCGCCAGCACATAAAAGGTCGTCTCGGTACTGCCCTGCACCGTGGCGGCCACCAGCGCCGGGAAGCTGTCCACCCCCTGACTCTGCATGGTCTCGATCAGCATGGCGCGCGCGGCACTGCCGGAGAAGGGCTTGACCAGGGCGGTGGGCAGCGCATCGACGAAGCGGCTGTCCCAGCCGGCCCACTCGACCAGCGCCCGCAGCCCCTCCAGGCCGAAGTCCAGCGCCCCCGAGGCGCGCAGCACCCCGATCGCGCAGAGCATCGCCACCAGATAGGGCAGCAGGTTCTTCGCCACCTCAAAGCCCTCGCGGGCCCCCTCGACAAAGGCCTCGTAGACCGGCACCCGGCGCAGCGCGCCGAACAGTACAAAGCCAAGGATCAGCCCGAACAGGGTCAGGTTGCCGAGCAGCGACGACAGCGCCGACAGCGCCGTGGCGGAAAGCCCGGCCAGCAGGGCCATGAAACCGCCGAGCAGCAGCGCGATGCCCCCCAACCAAGCCAGCACCACCGGATCCTGCAGGCGCAGGCGCTGCATGAAGGCCACGCTGAGCAGCCCGGCCAGGGTCGAGGCGCTGGTGGCCAGCAGGATCGGCAGGAATACCAGCGTCGGATCCGCCGCCCCCTGCTGCACCCGGTACATGAAGATCGACACCGGCAGCAGGGTCAGCGACGAGGTATTGAGCACCAGAAAGAGGATCTGCGCGTTGCTAGCCACCGTCGGCAGCGGGTTGAGCTCCTGCAGGGCGCGCATCGCCCTGAGGCCGATCGGTGTGGCGGCATTGTCCAGCCCCAGGGCATTGGCGGTGAAGTTCAGGGTGATCAGCCCAAGCGCCGGATGCCCGGGCGGCACCTCCGGCATCAAGCGGCGAAACAGCGGCCCAAGCAGCACGGCCAGGCGCTCGACCAGCCCGGCCCGCTCGGCGATGCGCAAAAAGCCCAGCCACAGGGTCAGGGTGCCAAACAGCACCACCATCACCTCGACCGAGAGCCTGGCCATGGCGAACAGGCTCTCGACCATCGCGGCAAACACCGCCGGATCATCGCCCACCAGCCAGCGGAACACCGCCGCCAGTGCTGCCACCACAAAGAATCCCAGCCACAGGCCGTTGAGCATGCACAGTCCCTCCCGATCAGGCCGGCGATGATAGCGGGCCGACCGGAGGGGGGCTATCGACTCACTCGGGGATCAGCACGATCTTCGCGCTGCCAGCCTCCACCGCCCGGTAAGCCTCGAGGCCACGACTGAGCGGCCAGCACTGCGGCTGGGCCGGCAGGGGCAGCTGCCCGGCTTCGAACAGTGCCCCGATCGCCTCCAGGTGACGGGCGCAGTCCTCAAGGCTGTAGAGCAGCGAATTGACCCCGACCAGCACGCCGCCGCGGCGGTACAGATCCAGCACCGGCAGCTCGATCTGTCCGCTGACCGGGGCGGCAATCACCGCGATCCGCCCAAAAGGCGCCAGCGCCGCGACCGCCGCCGGCAGCCAGAAGCCGGTGGTGTCGAAGATCACCTCAGGCAGCTCGCCGGCCAGCGCCTCGCGGGCCTGCGCGGGCAAGGCCGTCGCCTCGCCAAGCAGAAGGCTGGCGCAGCGCGCCTGCCAGGGTGCCAGTGCCTCGGCACGCCGTGCAGCCAGACAGACCTGTGCGCCGCGGGCCAGCGCCAGATCGGCCGCGGCCTGGGCCACTGCGCCGGCACCGATGATCAGCAGCCGCGTCCCCGCCACCACCGCGCAGCGGGTCAGGGCATCCCAGGCGGTCAGATAGGGCACCCCGCAAGTCGCCGCGCGGGCAAAGTCCAGCCCCTCGGGCAAGCGGGCCAGCGCGCTGACCGGCAGGCAGACATGACTGGCATGGCAGCCATCACGGGTGAAGCCAAAGCCCTTGCCGCTACCGCCCCACACCGCCTGGCCCAGCCACTCGGCCGGCCCCTCGACCACCACGCCGGCAAAGTCGCGGCCGGGAATCCGTGGCGTTCGGGTATAGGGAAAGCGGCCCAGCACGTTCTTCACGTCACTGGGATTGACGCCGGCGGCGCGCACCTCGACCAGTGCCTCGCCGTGGGCCGGCTGCGGGCGTGCTACCTCACCAAGCTGCAGCGCATCAAGGGAGCCGGTGCTGAAAAACTGCAGGGCCTGCATGGGAATACTCCTGACGGAAGGGCGGCACCGCCGGTCTGGCGCGTGCCGCCTGGAAAGAGGCGAAAGAGGCGGATCAGCCGATCAGCTCGGCAATCCGCGCCTCGGCGCTGGCAAAGGCCTTGTCGACCCCTTCAGCGCCCATCGCCAGCCCTTCGGCATAGATGAATGCCACATCCTGCATCCCCAGGAAGCCGAGCATGGTCTTCAGGTACGGCACCTGGGAGTCGGCCGGCGTGTCGCGGTACATGCCGCCACGGGCCAGCGCCACATAGACCTTCTTGCCGCTCAAGAGGCCCTGCGGGCCGTGCTCGGTGTAGCGGAAGGTCACGCCGGCACGGGCGATGGCGTCCAGCCAGCACTTGAGCTGCACCGGCACGCCGAAGTTATACATCGGCACCCCCAGTACCAGCACATCGGCGGCCTGCAGCTGGGCGATCAGCGCATCATCCTGCGCCACGCGGGCGGCCTGTTCGGCGCTGCGCTGCTCGGCGGGGGTAAACAGCGCACTCAGCGCCGCCTGATCGAGCATCGGGTGCGGATCGCGGGCCAGGTCGCGCAGCACCCGCTGGGCCTGCGGGTGGACCGTCTTGAGGCGGGCGGTGATGGCATCGGCCAGACGAGTGGAGTTGGCGCCCTCGGTGCGGGCGCTGGCATTGATCTGCAGGATATTCATGGGCATTCCTTGAGGGAGGGTAAAGAGGGACTCAGTAAGCGGGTTGTTCGTGGGGGCGCAGGTCGAACAGCAGCACCTCGGCCTGCTCGCCGGCACTGAACTCGATCTCGTGCACACCGCGCAGCCGCGCGCCATCGCCCTCGGCCAGACGCTGGCCGTTGACGGTCAGCGCACCGCGCGCCACCTGAACATAGGCGAAGCGCTCGGGCGCCAGCGTGATGCGCTGCCGCTCGGCGCCATCGAACAAGCCGGCATAGACGCGGGTGTCCTGATACACCGACAGTGAGCCGTCGGCGCCATCCGGGGAGATGATCAGCCGCAGCCGGCCACGCTTCTCGGCGGGGCTGAAGTGCTGCTGCTGATAGCGCGGCGCCACGCCCCGGCGATCCGGCACGATCCAGATCTGCAGAAAGTGCACCGGCTCGCTGGCCGAGGCGTTGTACTCGCTGTGCCGGATGCCGGTACCGGCACTCATCATCTGCACATCCCCCGGGCGGATCACCGAGCCGGTACCCATCGAATCCTTGTGGGCCAGTGCGCCGTCCAGCACATAGGAGAAGATCTCCATGTCGCGGTGCGGGTGGGTGTCGAAGCCATGGCCGCCGCGCACGCGATCGTCATTGATCACCAGCAGGTCGGAAAACCCCAGCTGCTGCGGATCGTAGTAGCTGCCAAAGGAAAAGCTGTGCTGCGAATGCAGCCAGCCAAAGTCAGCAACGCCGCGCGCAGCGGCCGGGCGAATCTCCAGCATGTCGATCTCCTTGCGGCCCGAAAGGGCGAGGCCTGGCAGGCCCGCCTCGCCCGTCGATGGACGGCCGTCAGTTCTTGATGGCTTCCAGGGCATGGGACGGATGGCCGCCGGTGGCGAACAGATTACGCTGCTCGATGCGCACCTGCGCCGGGTCGATCTGCTCATCGGCCTGCGGCTCGATACGCAGCGTCAGCGCTCGTTCCACACCGCTGACCAGCAGGGCACCCTCGATGGCCGCCGGCTGACCCGCCTCAAATTGCACCCGATGCGCGGTGAACGTCGCATCATTGGTGGCCGGGGCAGCCAGGGCACTGGTGGCAACAACGCTGGTGGCACTCAGCAGCAAGGCTGCAGACAGGGTGTTTCGGGTGTTCATCAAATCGCTCCTGTGAAGGGCATGGTGGGTATGGGTCGGATCACACGGCCATTCCGGACCGTTGGGTGGCACCGTATCGAGGTACGCACCCGGGCGGGGACATCCCGCCAGACTCCTTCCTTGCTGGCTTCCTGCGCGATGGTGAGGATGGAGCGCACTGTAGCGGCGGAAGTGCCGCTGAAATAGGCGACAATCAACAACACTCTGTTGATACTGGAGGCAACAATGCAGCGTCTTGAAGCCATGGCCCTGTTCGTGCGGGTGGCTGAGCTGGGCAGCTTCAGCGCGGCGGCCAGCCAGCTGGGCGTCGCCCGCTCGGTGGTCACCCGGCAGATCGCCGCCCTGGAGAGCTACCTTGGCAGCAAGCTGATGGTGCGCAGCACCCGGCGCCTGACCCTGACCGCCGCCGGCAGTGCCTATCTGGAAAAATGCCGGACGATCCTCGCGCTGGTCGAGGAGGCCGAATCCGGGGTGATGGAGGCCCGTCAGGAGCCCAGCGGCCCGCTGCGCATCAGCCTGCCGCTGAGCTTCGGCCTGCGCCGGCTGGTGCCGCTGCTGCTGGAGTTCGCCACGCGCTGGCCGAAGATCCAGCTGTCGATGGACTTCAGCGACCGGCGCCAGCACCTGATCGAGGCCGGCATCGATCTGTCGATCCGCATCATGGCCCAGCCCGAACCCGGCGATATCGTGCGCCGCCTGGGCAGCGTGCAGCTGCAGGTGGTGGCCTCCCCCGACTACCTGGCCCGCCACGGTCGCCCCGAGCATCCGCAGGCACTCAAGGCGCACGCCTGCCTGGGCTACTCCCAGCACCTCAACAACCAGCCCTGGCAGTTTCTCATCGACGGACAGCCGCGCAGCCTGACCCTGCCACTGGCGCTGCAGGCCAACAACGGCGACGCGCTGGCCGAGGCGGCGGTGCGCGGCATGGGCCTGACCCAGCAGCCGGACTTCATCGCCGCGCCCTACCTAGCCGAGCAGCGCCTGCAGACCGTGCTGGAGGCCTTCGCCCCGTCGCCGCTGGGCCTCTACGCGCTGCTGCCCGGCAACCGCTTCCTGCCCCATCGGGTGCGGGTGCTGATCGACTTTCTCGCCGAGCGTCTGGCCGGGGCATCGGCCTGAAGCCTGGCCAAGCACTCAGTGAATCAGATGGCGAATCAGCAGACCAACCAGCGCCAGAGCCGTGACCCCCAGCGCCCAGAACAGCACGAACCAGCCAAGCCGCTGCCAGGACCTGCCCATCAGTGATAGCCCCCCTGCGGATCGATCTTGCCGCGAAACACCCAGTAGGCATAGGCGGTATAGGCGAGGATCAGCGGCAACAGCACCAGCGCACCAGCCAGCAGGAACCACAGGCTGTCAGCGGGTGCGGCCGCATCCCAGAGGGTCAGCGCCGGCGGCACCATGTAGGGGAACAGGCTGATGCACAGGCCGACAAAGCTCAGCACAAAGACCGCCAGCGCCGCACCAAAAGGCCAGGCATCCCGGTCGCGGCGCATCCCCTGCACGAACACCAACACTGCCACCAGGATCAGCGCCGGTACCCAGACACTGAACAACGCACCCGGCAGGCTGAACCAGCGCGCCAGATACTGCGGGTCGAGCAGCGGGGTGATCAGGCTGACCACCCCGATCAGCAGCAGGGTAAGCGCACCGCTCAGCCACGCCAGGCGCCGCGCCCGCTCCCGTACCGCGCCTTCGGTCTTCATCAGCAGCCAGGTGGCGCCCAGCAGGCTGTAGCCACAGACCAGTGCGCCCCCGGTGAGCAGCGAAAAGCCGCTCAGCCAGTCCCAGTGACCGCCGGCATAAGCACGCTGCTCCACCGCAATGCCCTGCACCAGCGCCCCCAGGGCCACGCCCTGGGCCAGGGTAGCCAGCAGGCTGCCGGCAAAGAATGACAGATTCCACACCCAGCGCCCGCGCCGGGTCCGCCAGCGGAATTCGAAGGCTACACCGCGCAGCACCAAGGCCAGCAGCATGACGATGATCGGCACATACAGCGCCGGCATGATCACCGCATAGGCCAGCGGAAACACCGCAAACAGCCCGCCGCCGCCCAGCACCAGCCAGGTCTCGTTGCCATCCCAGACCGGGGCGACGGTGTTCATCGCCAGCGACTTCTCGGCATCGCCACGCATGAAGGGGAATAGCATGCCAACCCCCAGATCAAAACCGTCAAGCACTACATAGGCCAGCACGGCAAAGGCGATCAGTGCCGCCCAGATCAGAGCCAGATCAATGGTCATGGCAGTCTCCTCAGCGGATGGCGGACGGCAGGCCGGCGTCATGCAGGGCCGGCGTACCGGCAGCCCGCAGCGGACCGGCAGCCGGGCTGACCGCATCCAGTACCCGCGCCTGCATCAGGCGCAGGATGTAGAAGGTGCCAGCACCGAACATCGAGAAATAGATGACGATGAAGGCCAGCAAGGAGCTGCCGACCGCCGTCGCCTCGACCGGCGCCACGCTGTCAGCCGTCAGCAGCAGGCCCTGAATGGTCCACGGCTGACGCCCCACCTCGGTGGTGATCCAGCCCGCCAGCACGGCAACAAAGCCACTGGGTCCCATCAGCAGCGCAGCGCGCAGCAGCGCCGCCGAGCCATACATCCGGCCGCGCCAGCGCAGCCAGGCGGCCCACAGGCCAAGCCCAGCCATCAGCAGGCCAAGCATCACCATCACCCGAAACGACCAGAACACCAGCGCCGCCTTCGGGCGCTCCTCCCGCGGCCAGGCCTTGAGGCCCAGCACCTCGCCGTCCCAGTCATGGGTGAGGATCAGCGAACCGAGCCGTGGAATCTGCACGGCATGGTGGGTGACCTCGGCCTCGTCATCGGGCAGGCCAAAGAGGATCAGCGGCGCTCCGGCATGGGTCTCGTAATGCCCCTCCATGGCCGCCACCTTGGCCGGCTGATGTGCCAGCGTGTTCAGGCCATGGAAGTCACCAGCCAGCACCTGCAGCGGTGCTACCACCACCAGCATGCCCATCGCCATGGCGAACATCTTGCGGGCGGCCAGATCGGCGCGATCACGCAACAGATGCCAGGCACCGACCGCACCGACCACCAGTGCAGTGGTCAGGTAGGCGGCCAGCACCATATGCACCAGACGGTAGGGGAACGA
>CAZFFB010000010.1:0-16800 GCA_964517735.1 uncultured Pseudomonas sp. | reverse complement strand
CGAGCACCTGCGCAAGAAGAACAAGCGCACCTTCCTGGTCGCCAACAAGGTCGATACCGTCGACCCGGACATCGCCCGCGCCGAGTTCAGTCCGCTGGCGATTGCCGAGACCTATCCGATTGCTGCTGCCCATGGCCGCGGTATCAACGCCTTGCTGCAGGCCGCCCTTGGCGTGTTCCCGCGCGATGAAGGCGAGGAGGACGAGTTTGCCGGCGCCGGCGAGGGCGAGGAGGGCGCTGCACCGGCCGAGCCCAAGCCGCGTATCCCGGGCCCTGACGAGAAGTCCGGGATCAAGATCGCCATCATCGGCCGGCCCAACGTCGGCAAGTCCACCCTGGTCAACCGTATGCTCGGCGAGGAGCGGGTGATCGTCTACGATCAGGCCGGCACCACCCGCGACAGCATCTACATCCCCTTCGAGCGCGACGAGGTCAAGTACACGCTGATCGACACCGCCGGCGTGCGCCGCCGCGGCAAGATCTTCGAGGCGGTGGAAAAGTTCTCGGTGGTCAAGACCCTGCAGGCGATCCAGGACGCCAACGTGGTGGTGTTCGTCATGGATGCGCGTGAAGGGGTGGTCGATCATGACCTCAACCTGCTCGGCTTCGTGCTGGAGACCGGCCGCGCGCTGGTCATCGCCCTGAACAAGTGGGACGGCATGGACAGCCACGAGCGCGAGCGGGTCAAGACCGAGCTGGAGCGCCGCCTGCAGTTCGTCGACTTTGCCGATATCCACTTCATCTCCGCGCTGCACGGCACCGGCGTCGGCCACCTGTACAAGTCGGTGCAGGAGTCGTTCCGCTCGGCGGTGACCCGCTGGCCGACCAGCTACCTGACCCAGATCCTTGAGGATGCGATCAGCGTGCACCAGCCGCCGCTGGTCAATGGTCGGCGGATCAAGCTGCGCTACGCGCATCTGGGCGGTGCCAACCCGCCGCTGGTGGTGATCCACGGCAATCAGGTGGATGCAGTGCCGCGCTCCTATGTGCGCTATCTGGAGAACACCTACCGCCGGGTACTCAAGCTGGTCGGTACGCCGATCCGCATCGAGTTCAAGGGGGGCGAGAACCCCTACGAGGGCAAGAAGAACACCCTGACCGTGCGCCAGGTGAACAAGAAGCGCCGGCTGATGAGCCACTACAAGAAGGCCGAAAAGAAGAAGAAGGACAAGCGCCGCTGAGCGGCCTGTGTCCATGCCCGCCCGGTACCGGGCGGGTAGCCCTGCGATATTCCGCGTGAGAAATCCTGATGCTTACCAGCAAGCTGCCCGCTGTCGGGACCACCATCTTCACCCGCATGTCGGCCCTGGCCGCCGAGTGCGGTGCGATCAATCTGTCCCAGGGGTTTCCTGACTTTGACGGACCGCTGGCGCTGCGCGAAGCGCTGGCCCGTCAGGCGCTGCAGGGCAATCAGCAGTACGCGCCGATGAGCGGTCTGGCGGCGCTGCGCGAGCAGGTGGCCGCCAAGGTGGCGCGCAGCTATGGCCGTCTGCTGGATCCTGAGACCGAGGTGACCATCACCCCCGGTGCCACCGAGGCGATTTTCTGTGCGGTGCAGGCCCTGGTGCGTGCAGGTGATGAGGTGATCGTCTTCGATCCCAGTTACGACAGCTATGCGCCGGCGGTGCAGCTGGCAGGCGGGCGCTGCGTGCATGTGCCGCTGAGCCTGCCGGACTTTGCCATCGACTGGGACCTGCTGGAGAGTCGCATCAGCGCCCGCACCCGGCTGATCATCCTCAACAGCCCCCACAATCCCAGCGGTGCGCTGCTCGGTGATGATGACCTGCGCCTGCTGGCCAGCCTGATCCGCGGGCGAGACATCTATCTGCTCAGCGATGAGGTCTACGAACACCTGGTCTATGACGGCATCCGCCATGCCAGCGTGCTGGCCCATGAGGAGCTGTACGCCCGCGCGCTGGTGGTCAGCTCCTTTGGCAAGACCTACCACGTCACCGGCTGGAAGACCGGCTATGTGCTGGCGCCGCCGGCATTGAGCGCCGAGCTGCGCAAGGTGCATCAGTTCGTCACCTTCTGTGGCGTCACGCCGGTACAGGCTGCGCTGGCTGAATTCATGGCCGCTCATCCTGAGCATGTCGACGAGCTGCCGGCCTTCTATCAGGCCAAGCGTGATCTGTTCTGCGCGCAGCTTGCGGAGTCGCGTTTCACCTTCACCCCAACGCCTGGCACTTACTTCCAGCTGGCGGATTATTCGCAGATCCGCCCGGATCTGGATGACATGGCGATGGCCGAGTGGCTGGCCCGCGAGCAGGGCGTGGCGGTGATTCCGGTTTCGGTGTTCTATCAGGAGCCGCCGGCCGGACTGCGTCTGGTGCGCTTCTGCTTTGCCAAGCGCGATGAGACCCTGCGTGCGGCGGTTGAGAGGCTCTGCCGGGTATAAGCCGGTGCTGTTTTCCGGCCAGCGTATCGGCCAGTGCCCGGTGACGGGCGCGCCGGCACACGATGGCCGTCCACTGACCGCCCCGCGTTCAGTCGATGAACCGGGGCCTGCGGAGGTTCCTCATGCGTGACCTGACAACCCTGCCCGATCTCAAGCTGGCGCTGGTACAGACCGCCCCGGTCTGGCAGGACCCGGCCGCCAGCCATGCCCATTTCGCCCGTCTGCTGGAGCAGGCCGAGGGGAGCGATCTGGTGATCCTGCCGGAGATGTTCGCCACCGGCTTCTCGATGGACGCCGCGGCGCTGGCCGAGCCGCAAGACGGTCCGAGCCGCGCCTGGCTTCTTGAGCAGGCTGCCCGGCTGCAGGCCGTGGTGGTCGGCAGCGTGATCACCCAGGCGGCAGATGGCAGCTACCGTAACCGCCTGTATTGGGCGCGCCCGGACGGCAGCTGCGCCCACTACGACAAGCGTCACCTGTTTCGCATGGCCGGCGAGCACGAGCACTATGCGCCGGGCGATGCGCGCGTGCTGCTGGAGGTGAAGGGCTGGCACGTGCGTCCGCTGGTCTGCTACGACCTGCGCTTCCCGGTATGGAGCCGCGACCCGCACGACACCGATCTTCTGCTGTACATCGCCAGCTGGCCGGCGGCGCGGCGCAACCCATGGAATCGCCTGCTGCCGGCCCGTGCCATCGAGAATCTGTGCTTTGTGGCGGCCGTCAACCGCATCGGCGCCGACGGCAATGGCTATGCGCATGCCGGCGACAGCCAGGTGCTGGACTTTGTCGGCGACAGCCTGCTGAATGCCGGCGAGGCCGACGGCGTGTTCCAGGTCACCCTGTCGGCGCAGTCGCTGGCCAAGTTCCGCACCCGCTTCCCGGCCTGGCGCGATGCGGACGCGTTCGAGCTGAAGGTCTGAGCCGATGAGAAACGCCCCGGCCTTGTGGGCCGGGGCGTCGGACTCACCCGGGTGGGGGGTGTGATTACTGGCGCAGCGCGCGGTTCAGGGCGCTGAACAGGGCGCGGAAGCTCGCGGTGGTCAGGTTGCCGTCAATGCCGACACCGTGCAGCGGACGGCCACCATCGACCCGCAGTTCGATATAGGCTGCTGCCTTGGCATCGCTGCCGGCACCGATGGCGTGTTCGCTGTAGTCCATGATTTCCAGCGTCTCGGGCAGGGCGGTGACCAGCGCTTCCAGCGGGCCGTTGCCGGTGCCGGTGAGGGTCTTGGCGGTGCCGTTGTGCTCGATCTGCACCTCGACCTGGGTGACGCCATTCTCTTCCTGCAGGCGATGGCTCTTCAGCACATAGGCCGCCGGGCCGCTCAGGTATTCCTCCACCAGCAGGTCATGGATCTGCCGGGCGGTCATTTCCAGGCCATGGCGGTCGGTCTCGCGCTGCACCACCTGGCTGAACTCGATCTGCATGCGCCGCGGCAGGCTGATGCCGTACTCCTGCTCGAGCAGGAAGGTGATGCCGCCCTTGCCCGACTGGCTGTTGACGCGGATCACCGCCTCGTAGCTGCGGCCGATGTCGGCCGGATCGATCGGCAGGTAGGGCACTTCCCAGATACCGTTCGGGTCCTGCTGGGCGAAGCCCTTGCGGATCGCGTCCTGATGCGAGCCGGAGAAGGCGGTGTGCACCAGATCGCCGACGTAGGGATGGCGCGGGTGCACCGGCAGCTGGTTGCACTCCTCGACCACCTTGCGCACGCCATCGATGTCGGAGAAGTCCAGCTTGGGGTCGACGCCCTGGGTGTACAGGTTCAGCGCCACGGTGACCAGGTCGACGTTGCCGGTGCGCTCGCCGTTGCCGAACAGGCAGCCTTCCACGCGGTCAGCGCCGGCCATGAGGCCCAGCTCGGTGGCGGCCACGCCGGTACCGCGGTCGTTGTGGGTGTGCAGGCTGACCAGCACGCTGTCGCGGCGGTCGATATGGCGGCAGAACCACTCGATCTGGTCGGCGTAGACGTTCGGGGTGGCGGCCTCGACGGTGGCCGGCAGGTTGAGGATCAGCTTGCTGGCCGGGGTCGGCTGGAACACCTCGATCACCTTGTTGCACACCTCGACCGCGAACTCCGGCTCGGTGGAGCTGAAGATCTCCGGCGAGTACTCAAAGCGCCACTCGGTACCCGGGTTCTGCTCGGCCAGGCGCTTGATGATCTGCCCGGCGTTGACGGCGATCTGGATCACCCCGGCCTTGTCCTGGTTGAAGACGATGCGGCGGAAGCTCGGCGCGGTGGCGTTGTAGTAGTGGACGATGGCCTTCCTGGCGCCCTTGAGCGACTCGAAGGTGCGGGTGATCAGGTCCTCGCGGGCCTGGGTCAGCACCTGGATGGTGGTGTCGTCGGGAATGTGGCCGCCCTCGATCAGGGTGCGCACGAAGTCGAAGTCGGTCTGCGAGGCCGACGGGAAGCCCACCTCGATCTCCTTGACGCCGACCGCCACCAGCGCCTGGAACATGCGCAGCTTCTTCTCCGCGTCCATCGGCTCGATCAGCGACTGGTTGCCGTCGCGCAGGTCCGAGCTCAGCCAGATCGGCGCCTGGGTGATGGTCTTCGACGGCCAGGTGCGATCGGGGATGTCGATCTGCGGGAACGGGCGGTATTTGGTCGAGGGGTCTTTGAGCATGGGCATGGCAGATTCCTGGGCAAGCGAGTGAACACAGTTAAGGTCCGATGCCGGCAACCCTAAGGCGCCTGCGCGTCGATGGCAAGCATTGGCGAAAAATTGGTGGTTTGTGTCGAATCCATGGATTTGTCGGTGAAATGTTGCGCTTGGGTGGATTTTTCGGTGCCTGGATTGCGCGGGGTTTTCGGCTGTGGCGTCATGTCGCACTGGGTCTTGGTGCCGGCGCTGTGCGATGATCTGCCGCGCTCAAGGCGGCCTGCTGGCCGCGCAACTTTTCCAGGGAGGCGGCATCGGGTGATTCGGCAAGGGCGCATGCGTCTGGCAGCCTGGCTTGGCCTGTTCGCCATGCTGATGGCGTTCGCCGGTCCGCTGTACTCGCAGCTGCGTGCGCTGGACAGCGTGGCGCTGTCGCTGGCCATCGACCTGAATGCCCTGCACTGCGGCGAGGGCGAGAGCCTGGCCGAGAACGGCCCGCCGGAGTGGGTGCAGTGCCTGGCGCAGTGCGGCTACTGCAACCTGCTGGCCGGCACCCCGGCGCTGCCGCCCGCCCTGCAGCTGGCCCTGCCGGCGCCCTCCAGCAACGTCCACCAGTACCTGCCGTCGCGGCAGAGCCTGCCCCAGGCACCGCCGGCCTCCCGCCAGCCCCGCGGCCCGCCGAGCTTCCACGCCTGATGCTGTCCTGAACCGGGTCACCTGCCCCATGCACCGCCGTGGGCGCGCTGGATGACCTGCAGAGCCTCCTGTTTGCGTGGAATCCCAACATGTCCGTTTTCGTCCGTCCGTCCCGGGTCGCTTCGCGCCCATTCGCCCTCAATACCTTCCAGTGCCATTTCCGGTCAGCGCATGCCGCGCTGCTCGGCGCTCTGGTGCTGCCCCTGTCGGTCGGGGCTGCCGAACCTGAGGCGCCCTTCGCCGAGGAGGCCGCACCTCTGGTGATCACGCGCGGCGGCGCGGCGCTGCCGCAGAGCGTAGTGCGTGCGGTGCCCCGCGAGCTGCCCGGCGCTCAGCGCGTCGAGGTGGGCGAGCGCGCCGCCGCAACCCGCAGTGCCGATGCTGCCGAGCTGCTGCGTGGCGTGCCGGGGGTGAACCTCAATGCAGCAGGCGGGATCTCCAGCCTGCCCTCGATCCGCGGTCTGGCCGATGATCGTCTGCGCATCAAGGTCGATGGCATGGACCTGGTCGCCTCCTGCCCCAACCACATGAACCCGCCGCTCTCCTACGTCGAGCCCAGTGCGCTGGGCGAGCTGAAGGTGTTTGCCGGCATTACGCCGGTGAGCGTCGGCGGCGACAGCATCGGCGGCACCATCGTGGCCGACAGTCGCGAGCCGGCGTTCGCCAGCGCCGGTCAGACCCTGAACAAGGGCTCGCTGGATACCTCCTGGCGCAGCAACAACGATGCGCGCCGCGCCAGCCTGTCGCTGACCCATGCCAGCGAGGCGTTCAGCCTTCGTTACAACGCCGGCTACAGCAAGGCCAACAACTACAGCGCCGGCGGCAACTTCAAGACATCCCGCTCGACCGGGCGCCTGGGGGAGGGCGCCGCGCTGGATGAGGTGGCTTCGAGCGCCTTTGAGAGCCGCAGCCATCAGCTGAGCCTGGCCTATCGCCTGGGCGAGGATCTGCTGGAGCTGTCTTTGGCGCGTCAGGAGGTGCCCGAGGAGCTGTTTCCCAATCAGCGCATGGACCTGACCGACAACACCCAGGAGCGGATCAATCTGCGCTATCTGAGCCAGCAGGCCTGGGGCAGCCTGGAAGGGCGCGTGTACCGCGAGTCGGTCGAGCACGAGATGGACTTTGGTCCGGACAAGCGTTTCTGGTACGGCCCGCAGTCGACGATCCCGGGCACCATCGACGGACGCCCCTGCGGGCCGATCGGTGCCACCTGTGCCGCCGGCATGCCGATGCTCAGCGAAAGCACCACCCTTGGCGCCAGCCTCAAGGCCAGCGTCGAGCTGAGCAGCCGTGATCTGCTGCGTGCTGGCAGCGAGTACCAGCGCTACCGGCTGCATGACTACTGGCCGGCCTCCGGCGGGGGCATGTGGCCGGGAACCTTCGAGAACATCAACGATGGCCAGCGTGATCGTCTGGCGCTGTTTGCGGAGTGGGAGCGGGTCATCAATCCAGCCTGGCTGACGCTGCTTGGGGTGCGCTATGAGCGGGTCTCAAGTGATGCAGGAGCGGCGCGCGGCTACAGCACTGACCCGCTGGACGATGCCCGGCACATGGGGGCCCGCCAGGCCAGCGAGGCGGCGGCCTTCAATGCGCGCGAGCGCCGGCGCGTCGACCACAACTGGGATGCCACGGCTCTGGCCCGCTACCAGCATGACCAGAACCTGGATATCGAGTTCGGCCTGGCCCGCAAGGTGCGCTCGCCCAACCTCTATGAGCGTTACACCTGGTCGAGCTGGCCGATGGCTGCCGGCATGAACAATTTTGCCGGTGATGGCAACGGTTATGTGGGGGATGTCGGCCTTGAGCCGGAAGTCGCCTATACCCTGTCGAGCGCCTTCGACTGGCACAGTGCCGACCGGCGCCATGAGCTGAAAGTCACGCCGTTCTACACCCATGTCGACAATTACATCGATGCGGTCAGTCGCCCTGACCGTCCGTGGCAGGCGCGCACCTTCAACGTCTTGCAATATGCGAATCAGTCGGCGCGGATCTATGGTGTCGACATTGCCGGACGCCTGCCGCTGCTGCGCAATGACCTCGGTCAGTGGGGGCTCGAGGCGCTGGTCAATTACAGCCATGGCAAGAACCGCGACACCGGTGATGAGCTATACAACATCATGCCCCTCAACGCGACCCTCAGCCTGACCCAGCAGTGGCAGGGCTGGAGCAACCGTCTGGAGATGGTCAGCGTGCAGGCGAAGAACGATGGCTCCGACATCCGCAATGAGATCGAAACCCCGGGATACACCCTGTTCAACCTGCGCCTCAGCCATCGCTGGGATCAGCTGCGGGTCGATCTGGGCGTGGAGAACCTGACCGACAAGCTGTACTTCCTGCCCACCGGCGGCGCCTACACCGCCCAGGGCAGCACCATGCAGCTGCAGGGCCTGCCCTGGGGCACCGCGGTGCCGGGCATGGGGCGCTCCTTCTATGCCGGGGTGAGCGTGGACTTCTGAGGCGCACCGCGCCAGGCCCTGGTCACGTCGGGCCTGGCGCAGCGGCGGCTCAGGCGCTGTACGGCGCGTCGTCTGCCAGGTGGCCGGCGCTGGCCGGTCGGGGCTGCAGGCGCTGCAGGTCCTGACCGCTCGGGTGCTGGAATACGTGAAGCCCGAACTCGGGAAGGATCGCCAGCAGGTGGTCGAAGATGTCCGCCTGGATACCCTCGTAGTCACCCCAGGCGGTGGTCGCGGTGAAGCAGTACAGCTCCAGCGGCAGGCCATGGGCCGTTGGGGCCAGCTGACGCACCAGCAGGGTCATGTCCTGGCGGATGCGTGGGTGCTGCTTCAGGTAGTTCTCCACATAGATGCGGAAGGTGCCGAGGTTGGTGACACGGCGCTGATTGAGGGCGGCTCTGCCTTGCTCGTGCAGCCGGCGGTTCCAGGCGTCCAGCTCGCTCTGCTTGCTGGCTACATAGTCCCTGAGCAGGACAAAGCTGCTCAGGTGCTCGATTTCGTCAGCATTCAGAAAGTGCACGCTGTTCTGATCCAGGTACAGGCTGCGCTTGATGCGCCGTCCGCCGGATTCCTGCATGCCGCGCCAGTTCTTGAACGAGTCGGTGATGAAGCGCCGGGTGGGGATGGTGGTGATGGTCTTGTCCCAGTTCTGCACCTTGACGGTGTGCAGGGCAATGTCGATCACGTCGCCGTCGGCGTTCAGCGCCGGCATCTCCACCCAGTCACCGACGCGGACGATGTCGCTGGAGGAGATCTGCACGCTGGCCACCAGCGAGAGCAGGGTGTCCTGGAAGATCAGCATCAGCACTGCGGCCATCGCGCCCAGACCGGAGAGCAGGATCAGCGGCGAGCGGTCGATCAGCGTGGCGATCATCAGGATGGTGGCGAGCGCGTAGACGACGATCTGCAGCACCTGCAGGTAGCCCTTGATCGGCTTGAGGTGGGCGTCCGGGCGCTGCTGGTAGAGCGTGTTGGCGACCTTGAGCAGACCGCCGATGGCCAGCGCCACGGTCAGTACGATGAACGCGCTGCTGACGTTGCGCGTCACGGTCACCGCCGCTTCCGGCAGACCGGTGATCAGCCCGACGCCGGAGGAGATCACCAGCGCCGGGACGATGTTGGACAGCCGGCGTACGATGCTCTGGTCGCCGGACACCACATGGCGGCCGATATGGGTGAAGCCGAGTACGCGGTGGATGCCGCGCACCAGCAGGCGCTTGACCGCCCAGTTGGCCAGCCAGGCGAGGGCGCCGAGCAGGATGACGCACAGAGCGGTAAACAGCAGCGGCTGGGCGTGCAGCCAGTCCAGCCAGGGGGACAGTTCGGCGGGCATGGGGACTCCTCGTCGGTGGTGGGTGTGCCTGGGCGGCGTGACTCAGGGCTTGAACGCGCCGATGAAGATGCTCGGATCGACCCGTACATCGTTGAGGCTGACGTTCCAGTGCAGGTGTGGCCCGGTCGAGCGGCCGGTGGAGCCGACGCGCCCAAGCACCGCACCTCTGGCCAGTTCATCGCCCACGCTGACCTCTATACGGGACAGATGACAGAACATGCTGATCAGCCCCTGGCCGTGGTCGATGAAGACGGTCTGGCCGTTGAAAAAATAGTTGCCCGTGAGAATCACCCGCCCGGCTGCCGGTGCCTTGACCGGTGTGCCAGCGGGTACAGCAAAGTCCAGACCTGAGTGCGGATTGCGCTCCTCGCCATTGAAGAAGCGGCGCAGGCCGAACGGGCTGGACAACGGCCCGTCCACCGGGCGCTCGAACAGCAGGTTGCTGGGCTGGCGTGGACTGAACTGCTGGTAGGCCTCGCGCTGGACGGCAAGCTCCCGCTCGATGCGTGCCAGATTGGCGGCGTTCGGCGTGACCTGTTGCTGATTCTTCAGGGTGATGTGCTGGGCGCGGTATTCGCGCGCGCCCACCGCAAAGCGCGGCCGGCGCCCGTCGGCGACCTCCAGTACCTGCTCGCCCGGCGGCACGCTCAGCGGGATGCCGACCACCGCGATCCAGCGGCGCTGCGCTTCGCGCAGCACCAGCACCGGCCGGCCCTGGTAGCGGGCAACGGGGCGCTCGTGGCCATCGCCCAGATCGATCACTGCCACACCGCCGGGTACCGGCTTGTCGAGCAGGCGGGTGAGAAAGCCCTCGGCACGCGCCGGAAGGCTGGCGATGAGGGCGGCGAGGATCAGGCTGATCGGCAGCAGGCGCTGCAGCGAAGGCAGGGGCATGGCGGACTCTTGGTTGGGGGTCAGTCGGGCTGTACGGCGGGCTCGACGCGCACGCTCAGCTCGCCCTGCTGCAGGCGGGCGGTCAGGCGCTGGCCGGGATGGGTGTCGGCGCACTGGCGGATTGCCCGGCCGTCAGCATCGAGCAGGATGCTGTAGCCTCGCGCCAGGGTGGCCAGCGGGCTGACGGCCTGCAGGGTCTGGACGTGTGCCTGCAGCTGCTGCTGGCGCTGGGCGATCAGGGCCTGCATGGCCCGTGTCAGGCGGGTCGTGAGGGGCTGCAGGCGCTGCTGCGCCGCCGGCAACTGGCGGGCCGGATGCTGGGCCTGCAGGCGGGCAGCGAGGCTGGTCAGGGTGTGCTGCGGCTGTTGCAGGCGCGCCCGCACGGCACGCTGCAGGCGCAGTTCCAGCTCATCCAGGCGCTGGGCCTGCTGGCGCAGTCGCTCGCCGGGGTGGCGTAGCCGCTGGCTGAGGGCCGCCAGACGCTGCCGGTGCAGGTCGAGGTGCTGCAAAAGACGCTGGTGCAGACGGCGCTGCAGATCCTCCAGCCGCCGGCGCAGGGCCTTGGCATCGGGGGCGAGCAGCTCGGCGGCGGCGGAAGGGGTCGGTGCCCGCACGTCAGCGACAAAGTCGGCGATGGTCACATCGGTTTCATGGCCGACGGCGCTGACGATCGGCGTGACGCAGGCGGTGATGGCGCGCGCCAGTGCCTCCTCGTTGAAGCACCACAAATCCTCCAGCGAGCCGCCGCCGCGGGCGAGGATCAGCGCGTCGAAGCCCTGGGCATCGGCCAGTGTCAGGGCCCGCACCAGCTGCGCAGCGGCGTCGCTGCCCTGCACGGCACTGGGCACCAGGGTCAGCTCGACATGCGGCGCGCGCCGGGCGAACACGCTGATGATGTCGCGGATCACCGCGCCCGACGGCGAGCTGATGATGCCGATGCGTTGCGGATGAGCGGGCAGGGCGCGCTTGCGTTCGGCCGCAAACAGCCCTTCGGCGGCGAGCTTGTCCTTGAGCGCCTCAAAGGCCAGGCGCAGTGCGCCATCGCCGGCCGGCTCCAGGCTGTCGACGATCAGCTGGTAGTCGCCGCGCCCCTCGTAGAGCGACACCCGGCCGCGGGCACGCACCGCCAGTCCGTCGCGCAGCGCCTGACGCACCCTGGCGGCGTTGCCACGAAACAGCGCGCAGCGCACCTGCGCGCCGGCATCCTTGAGGGTGAAGTAGAGATGCCCGGAGGACGGGCGGGCGAGGTTGGACAGCTCGCCCTCGACCCAGACCTGCGGGAACACGTCCTCGAGCAGCTGGCGGGCGCGCTGATTGAGCTGGCTGACGGTCAGGACCTCGCGATCAAGGCCCAGCCGCTGGAAGGGATCCTGGTACATGGCCGGCATGATAAGCCGAGCCGGCGGTGATCTCCATGGTCGCCACGCCCTTCTGCGCCGAGGGGCTTGCTTTGTCCGCGCCAGCGCCTAAGCTGCCCGGCCGTCCTTCTGCCGACCTTGCGCCATGACCGAACAGCTGATCCTTGTTCCGCAGATTTCCACGGTGCCCGCCCACGAAAGTCAGGCCCAGCGCCTGCTCAACAGCCTGATCCGCCGCGGCATCGTCGAGGCTTTGCCCAGCACCTGCGGGCAGACCGGCAACCGCATGGGCTGGGCAATCGCCTCCGGGGCGCGGCAGGTGGTTCGCCATCCTGAACGGCTGCCGTTCGGCCAGCCCCACAATGGTCTTGAGATCATCACCCGGCGTTGTATCTACACCCCGACCCGGGACTTTCGCGAGGAAGCGGGCTGCCCGCAGTGCCGCGAGGAGATCGGCGAGCCGCTGTTCGAGAGCCTGGAGCGCTGGTGGCCGGGGGAGACCGACAACTTCACCTGCCCGCTGTGCGGCTTCGAGGACGACATCAACGGCTTCCTGTTCCTGCAGCCCTGTGCGTTCTCAAACCTTGGGTTCATCTTCAACGGCTGGGCCGAGGCGCAGTTCCGCGAGGATTTCCTCGACGCCTTCGCCGAGCGGTTGGGCTTTGCCGTGCGGCTGGTGCAGGTCGATCCCTAGGCGCGCCCTGTAGTAGGCGGCTGTTACCCACTCGCCGCGCCATGGTCGATACTGCTGGCTCCTTCACCATCCGCAACAGGGAGAGAACCATGGCTGCGAAGAAGATCCTCATGCTGGTCGGCGATTACGTCGAGGACTACGAAGTGATGGTGCCGTTCCAGGCGCTGTCGATGGTCGGCCATGCCGTGCACGCGGTGTGTCCGGGCAAGAGCGCCGGGCAGAGCGTGCGCACCGCGATCCACGACTTCGAGGGCGACCAGACCTACAGCGAGAAGCCGGGGCACAACTTCGCCCTCAACTTCGACTTCGCTGCGGTGCGCGCCGAGGACTACGACGCCCTGCTGGTGCCGGGCGGCCGCGCGCCGGAGTACCTGCGCCTCAACCCCGAGGTGATCGCCCTGGTGCAGGCCATCGCCCAGGCCGGCAAGCCGATCGCCGCCATCTGCCACGGCGCCCAGCTGCTCGCCGCCGCCGGCGTGCTCAAGGGACGCGAGTGCAGCGCCTACCCGGCCTGCGCGCCGGAGGTCGGCCTGGCCGGCGGGCGCTACGTGGAGATTCCGGTCGATCAGGCGCACACCGACGGCAACCTGGTCAGCGCCCCGGCCTGGCCGGCGCATCCGGCCTGGCTGGCGGCCTTCCTCCAGGTGCTCGGTACCCGTATCGAGCTGTGATCCGCTAGGGGCGGGGAGTTCCCACGCGGGAGCGTGGGAACGATCTTGTGAGAGGAAAACTTCCATGTGCGAGCTGTACGTCAAGGCCGATCCGATCCTCTACGAGTCGCGCTCGCGCTCCCTGCGCATCCGCGGCGTGGTCACCACCCTGCGCCTGGAGAACCAGTTCTGGGACATCCTCCGCGAGATCGCCGAGATCGACGGCATGACCACCAACCAGCTGATCGCCAAGCTGTACGAGGAGGTCATGGACTACCGCGGCGAGGTGGTCAACTTCGCCTCCTTCCTGCGCGTCAGCTGCACCCGCTACCTGGCCCAGCGCCGCGACCGGGTCGCCGAGCTGAGCCTGGTCGGCGGCCGGGCGCAGGCATAGTGCCGGCCAGTGGCGAGCCCCGCGGCGGCGCATGCCATAATGCGAGGCACGCGAAGTAGCCCACGACAACCTGTCCCGCGAACGACCAGGCGCGTTGAGCCCGAGCCCCGTGCCGGGTATAATGCCGCGCTTCCATTTTTTCCCGTCCGGGAGCCCCCGCCATGCTGCGTATCAGCCAAGAAGCCCTGACCTTCGACGACGTTCTCCTGATCCCCGGTTACTCCGAGGTTCTGCCCAAGGATGTTTCCCTCAAGACCCGCCTGACCCGTGGCATCGAGCTGAACATTCCGCTGGTGTCGGCGGCGATGGACACCGTCACCGAATCGCGCCTGGCCATTGCCATGGCTCAGGAAGGCGGCATCGGCATCATCCACAAGAACATGACCATCGAGCAGCAGGCCGGCGAGGTGCGCAAGGTCAAGCGCTACGAGACGGCCATCGTCCGCGATCCGGTCACCGTGACCCCGGACACCAAGATCATCGACCTGCTGCGCAAGGCCTTCGAACTTGGTTTCTCCGGCTTCCCGGTGGTCGATGATCATCAGCTGGTCGGTATCGTCACCGGTCGAGACCTGCGGGTGAAGCCGGGCGCGGGCGACACCGTCGCGGCGATCATGACCCCCCGCGACAAGCTGGTCACCGTGCAGGAAGGCACCGGCCTTGAGGAGATCAAGGCCAAGCTCTACGAGCACCGCATCGAGAAGATGCTGGTGGTCGACCAGCACTTCCAGCTGCGTGGCCTGGTGACCTTCCGCGACATCGAGAAGACCAAGAGCTACCCGCTGGCTTCCAAGGACGAGCAGGGTCGCTTGCGCGTCGGGGCCGCCGTGGGTACCGGCGCCGATACCCCCGAGCGTGTCGCCGCGCTGGCCGCTGCCGGCGTCGATGTGGTGGTGGTGGATACCGCCCACGGTCACTCCAAGGGCGTGATCGATCGCGTGCGCTGGGTCAAGGAGAACTTCCCGCAGGTGCAGGTGATCGGCGGCAACATCGCCACCGCCGAGGCCGCGCTGGCGCTGGTCGAGGCGGGTGCTGACGGCGTCAAGGTTGGTATCGGCCCGGGTTCGATCTGCACCACCCGCATCGTCGCCGGTGTCGGCGTGCCGCAGATCAGCGCGATCGCCAACGTCGCCACCGCCCTGCGCGAGTCGGGCGTACCGATGATCGCCGACGGCGGCATCCGCTTCTCCGGTGATCTGTCCAAGGCTATCGTCGCCGGCGCCAATGCGGTGATGATGGGCTCGATGTTTGCCGGTACCGAAGAGGCGCCGGGCGAGGTCGAGCTGTTCCAGGGTCGCTCCTACAAGGCCTACCGCGGCATGGGCTCGCTGGGCGCCATGGCTCAGGCGCAGGGCTCGTCGGACCGCTACTTCCAGGACTCCTCCGCTGGCGCCGAGAAGCTGGTGCCAGAGGGTATCGAAGGGCGCGTGCCGTACAAGGGCGCACTGAGCGCAATCATCCATCAGCTGATGGGGGGCCTGCGCTCCTCGATGGGTTACACCGGCTGCGCCAACATCGAAGAGATGCGTACCCGCCCGCAGTTCGTGCGCATCACCGGCGCCGGCATGGCCGAGTCGCACGTGCATGATGTTCAGATCACCAAGGAAGCACCGAACTACCGCGTCGGTTGATTCCAGACTTCCGCCAGGGCGACACGGGGCTGCTTTTCAGCCCCGTGTCGTTTGTGCATTCCGCTACGAGAGACGGCCATGGCCCACCACGACATTCACGCTCACCGGATCCTGATCCTCGACTTCGGCTCCCAGTACACCCAGCTGATCGCCCGCCGCGTGCGGGAGATCGGCGTGTACTGCGAGATCCATCCGTTCGACATGGATGAGGCGGCGCTGCGCGCCTTCGCCCCGCGCGGCATCATCCTCGCCGGCGGCCCCGAGTCGGTACACGCGGCAGACAGCCCGCGCGCGCCGCAGGCGGTGTTTGATCTGGGCGTGCCGGTGCTGGGCATCTGCTACGGCATGCAGACCCTGTCCGAGCAGCTGGGCGGCAAGGTCGAGGGATCGGATCTGCGCGAGTTCGGCTATGCCCGCGTCGATATTGTCGGCAAGAGCCGCCTGCTTGACGGCATCGAAGACCACATGGACGCCGACGGCCTGCTGAGCCTTGATGTGTGGATGAGCCACGGTGACAAGGTCACCCAGCTGGCACCGGGCTTCCACATCATCGCCAGCACCCCAAGCTGCCCGATCGCCGCCATCGCCGATGATGTGCGCGGCTACTACGGCGTGCAGTTCCACCCGGAGGTGACTCACACCAAGCAGGGCGGGCGCATCCTGTCGCGCTTCCTGCTGGAGATCTGTGGCTGCGAGGCGCTGTGGACCGCCGCCAATATCGTCGAGGACGCCATCGCGACCGTGCGTGCCCAGGTGGGTGACCGCAAGGTGCTGCTTGGCCTGTCCGGCGGGGTGGACTCCTCGGTGGTGGCGGCCCTGCTGCATCGCGCCATCGGCGAGCAGCTGACCTGCGTGTTCGTCGATAACGGACTGCTGCGCCTGCATGAAGGCGATGCGGTGATGAAGATGTTTGCCGACAACATGGGCGTCAAGGTGATTCGCGCTGATGCCGAGGCGCTGTTCCTCGGCCGTCTGGAAGGCGTCAGCGACCCGGAGCAGAAGCGCAAGATCATCGGCCGCACCTTCATCGAGGTGTTCGATGCCGAAGCCAAGAAGCTCGACGGTATCGACTTCCTTGCTCAGGGCACCATTTATCCGGATGTGATCGAGTCGGCTGGCGCCAAGACCGGCAAGGCCCACGTGATCAAGTCGCACCACAATGTCGGTGGTCTGCCCGAGGACATGAAGTTCCAGCTGGTCGAGCCGCTGCGCGAGCTGTTCAAGGACGAGGTGCGCAAGATCGGTCTTGAGCTCGGCCTGCCCTACGACATGGTCTACCGTCACCCGTTCCCGGGGCCGGGCCTTGGGGTGCGGATCCTTGGCGAGGTGAAGAAGGAGTACGCCGACCTGCTGCGCCAGGCCGACCATATCTTCATCGAGGAGCTGCGCAACTTTGACTGGTACCACAAGACCAGCCAGGCCTTCGTGGTGTTCCAGCCGGTCAAGTCGGTCGGCGTGGTCGGTGATGGCCGCCGTTATGCCTGGGTCGTCGCCCTGCGCGCCGTGGAGACCATCGACTTCATGACCGCACGCTGGGCGCACCTGCCCTATGAGCTGCTGGAGAAGGTTTCCAACCGGATCATCAATGAAATCGCCGGCATCTCCCGCGTCACCTATGACGTGTCGAGCAAGCCGCCGGCGACCATCGAGTGGGAGTGACGGGCACTGGCTGGCAATGTCTAGCAACGGCAGGCAT
>CAZFFB010000009.1:15701-17748 GCA_964517735.1 uncultured Pseudomonas sp. | reverse complement strand
TCTTGGCGGGCGGGCCCATGAGCTGGGGGTGATGGAAGTCGCCCATCACCTGTGGCAGCGGTACGGGCGCTCGCACCGGGTGCTGTTCATCAGTGTGCCCTTCGAGGAAGTGGTCGCGGAAATCCTCGGCAAGGTCGATGACAGTCACATGGGGGTGGTGCTCAAGCGCATGATGCTGCGCGCCGCCAGCCGGCTGGCCGAGGAGCTACACATCGACGCGCTGGTCACCGGCGAGGCGATCTCCCAGGTGGCCAGCCAGACGATCAGCAACCTGTCGGTGATCGATGCAGCCACCGACACCCTGGTGCTGCGCCCGCTGATCGCCACCCACAAGCAGGACATCATCGCCATCGCCGAACAGATCGGCACGGCTGACTTCGCCCGGCACATGCCGGAGTATTGCGGGGTGATTTCGGTCAATCCGACCACCCGTGCCAAGCGCCTGCGGGTCGACTATGAGGAAAGCCACTTCGACATGGCGGTGCTGGAACGTGCCCTGGCGCGTGCCACCCGTATCAGCGTCGACCGGGTGCTCGAGGAGCGGGGCAAGGACCTGGCGGTCGAATGCGTTGCCCGGGCGCTGCCCGGGCAGATCGTTCTCGACATCCGTCACCCCGATGCCGCCGAGGACCAGCCGCTGACGCTGCCCGGCATCGAAGTGCAGACCCTGCCGTTCTACGCCATCAACAACCGCTTCAAGGACCTGGACGCCAATCGCCAGTACCTGCTGTATTGCGAGCGCGGCGTGATGAGCCGCCTGCATGCCCACCACCTGCTCAGCGAGGGGTATGCCAATGTGCGCGTTTATCGCCCCTCCTGACCGCTCGGTCCGCCAGCCGGGCCTGCTGGGCGGCAGCATCCGCCACCGCCCCCCCGACCGGGCCGTGCGTTAATCAGACTGTCGCCGGTCCTGCGCCATGCTGGCGCCCGGCATCCGCATTCAAGCGTCACCTATCGAGAAGACACCCCTGTGATCGAAAATCTGCGCAATATCGCCATCATCGCCCACGTCGACCATGGCAAGACCACGCTGGTCGACAAGCTGCTCAAGCTCTCCGGCACCCTCGACCGCAAGGAAGCCGAGAACGAGCGCGTGATGGACTCCAACGACCAGGAACGCGAGCGTGGCATCACCATCCTGGCCAAGAACACCGCCATCAAGTGGAACGGCTACAACATCAACATCGTCGACACCCCCGGCCACGCCGACTTCGGCGGTGAGGTCGAGCGCGTGATGAGCATGGTCGACTCCGTGCTGCTGGTGGTCGACGCCCAGGACGGCCCGATGCCGCAGACCCGCTTCGTGACCCAGAAGGCCTTCAAGGCCGGCCTGCGTCCGATCGTTGTGGTCAACAAGATCGACCGCCCCGGCGCGCGCCCTGACTGGGTCATCGACCAGATCTTCGACCTGTTCGACAACCTTGGTGCCACCGACGAGCAGCTGGACTTCCCGATCGTCTACGCCAGCGCCCTGAACGGCATCGCCGGCATGGATCACGAGGCCATGGACGACAACATGGACGCATTGTTCCAGGCGATCATCGACCACGTGCCGGCCCCCAAGGTCGACACCGAAGGTCCGTTCCAGATGCAGATTTCCCAGCTGGACTACAACAGCTTCCTCGGCGTGATCGGCATCGGCCGCATCGCCCGCGGTACGGTGAAGACCAACACCCCGGTGGTGGCCATCGGCGCTGACGGCAAGAAGCGCAACGGCCGCATCCTGAAAGTCATGGGCCACTCCGGCCTGCAGCGTGTCGAAGTGGCTGAAGCCGCCGCCGGCGACATCGTCTGCGTCTCCGGCATGGACGAGCTGTTCATCTCCGACACCCTGTGCGATCCGCAGAACGTCGAGGCGCTGCCGCCGCTGACCGTTGACCAGCCGACCGTGAGCATGACCTTCCAGGTCAACGACTCGCCGTTTGCCGGCAAGGAAGGCAAGTTCGTCACCAGCCGCAACATCAAGGACCGTCTGGACAAGGAGCTGCTGCACAACGTGGCGCTGCGCGTCGAGCAGGGCGACTCCCCGGAGAAGTTCAAGGTTTCC
>CAZFFB010000009.1:0-15691 GCA_964517735.1 uncultured Pseudomonas sp. | reverse complement strand
CTCGGTGCTGATCGAAACCATGCGTCGTGAAGGCTTCGAGCTGGCCGTCGGCCGCCCGGAAGTGGTGATCATCGAGAACGAGGCCGGCGAAAAGCAGGAGCCTTACGAGAACGTCACCATCGACATCGAGGAGCAGCACCAGGGTCCGGTCATGGAGCAGATGGGTCTGCGCAAGGGCGATCTGACCAACATGATCCCTGACGGCAAGGGCCGTATTCGTCTCGAATACACCATCCCGGCCCGCGGCCTGATCGGTTTCCGTAACAACTTCCTGACCCTGACCTCGGGCACCGGCATCCTGACCTCGACCTTCAGCCACTACGGCCCGATCAAGGCTGGCGAGGTCACCAACCGCCTCAACGGTGTGCTGGTCTCGATGGCCACCGGCACCGCGCTGACCTACTCGCTGGAAACCCTGCAGGCCCGTGGCAAGCTGTTCCTTGAGCCTGGCCAGGAGATCTACGAAGGTCAGCTGTGCGGCATCAACAGCCGTGACAACGATCTGGTGATCAACCCGACCAAGGCCAAGAAGCTCGACAACATGCGCGCCTCCGGCAAGGACGAGGTCATCGCCCTGGTGCCGCCGATCAAGTTCACCCTCGAGCAGGCGCTGGAATTCATCGCCGACGACGAGCTGGTCGAGGTGACGCCGAAGTCGATCCGCCTGCGCAAGAAGATGCTCAGCGAGAACGATCGCAAGCGTTACGAGCGCAGCAAGGTCTGATCGCCGTATCAGCCTTGAGCTGAACCCAAAGCCCCGGCCGGCGCGAGCCGGGCGGGGCTTTTTTGCATGGGTGCATGACCGGTGGAGCTGGGGCATCGTTTTGCGCACGCCGGCTGACCCACGACTCGCCCGGCCAGCAGCGGCTGCTCGCGTCGCTGTGTCGGCATCTGTCGGTGCAACGGTGTAGGATGTGCCGATCATGTCGATGGACTTTCATGGGGATCGAGCCATGGGGATGGAGCTCCCGAGCACACAGGTTACCGGTCGGATCAGCCTGCCTCAGACGGGCGCAGCGGCCCTGTTACCGGACGCGCTGCTGGTCAGTGCCCTCGAGCAGTGCTGTCATGGTGTGCTGATTACCGATGCCGTGCTGGAGGATGGCGGACCGCGGATCCGCTACGTCAATGCCGCATTCTGCCGGATGAGTGGCTACGCGCGTGAGGAGCTGCTCGGACGCCATCCACGCCTGCTGCAGGGGCCACTGACCAGTCGCAGTGTGCTGCAGCGTCTGCGTCGGCAGCTACTGGCCGGAGAGAGCTTTCGCGGCACGACCGTCAATTACCGCAAGGATGGCAGTCCTTACGGGGTGGAATGGAGCATCTCGCCGGTACGCGCGGCCGACGGTTGCGTGCATCACTTTATGGCCCTGCAGCAGGCCCGCAGCGATGAGTCCGCGCGGCCCTTGCATCTGTTGGCCCGCGCACTGGATGTGGCCGGCGATGCGGTGCTGATCGCCAATGCACGCGGGGTGATCGAGTTCGTCAATCAGGGCTTCCAGCGCCTGACCGGCTACCGGCCGGACGAGGTGCAGGGGAATACCCTTGAGCGGTTGCGTCCGGGGCTTGATGTGGCGCTGTTCTGCCGCAATTTGTGGCAGAACATCGCGGGTGGGCAGACGTATCAGCGCACGGTGATCAATCGCCACCGTGACGGTCGCTCGCTGCACTGCGAGGAAACCATCACGCCGATTTTTGACAATGAAGGGGTGGCCAGCCACTTCGTCAGCATTACCCGCGACATCAGTGCGCGTCTGCAGCATGAGCAGGAGCTGCAGCGTCAGGCGACCCGCGATGCACTGACCGGGCTGTTCAACCGCCGGGGCGGCGAGCGGCACCTTGAGCGGGCTTATCAGGTCACCCAGGAGCTGGGGCAGGACCTGTGCGTGATGCTCGCCGATGTCGATCATTTCAAGCAGGTCAATGACACCTGGGGCCATGCGGTCGGTGATGACGTGCTGCGTGAGGTGGCGCGTCTGCTGCAGGAGAACGTGCGCAGCAGCGACCGTGTGGTGCGCTGGGGGGGAGAGGAGTTTCTGCTGATTCTGCCCAGCTGTCCGCTGGGGGCCGCCATGGGCCAGGCCGATCGGCTGCGCGAGCTGATCGGCCACGCTGAACGCTTTGAGATCGGACCGATCACCCTGTCGATCGGCGTGGCTCAGCTGCAAATCGGTGAGAGCCTGGCCAGCCTGATCGATCGTGCCGACAAGGCGTTGTATCGGGCCAAGAACACCGGGCGCAACCGGGTCTGTGCCTGAGGAATCCCCACAAAAAATCTTTCTGAATCAACAAGATAGGGCTTGAAGGAGCCTGCATGGGCGGGCACGGTGGTTGTCGCCAAACATAGCCACCACACCCGTTCCCCATGCAGGCCATCCAATTCTTGCACACCGCGTTCGCTCAAGCACTGCCCGGCGTCCATGCGCGCCGTCTCGCTGCACTCATGGCCTGTGTCAGCGCCTTGCTCAGTGGCCGGCCTCTGACCCTGACCGCTCTGGGGCGCGGGTTGCCGGGGACGGCGTATCCCAAGCACGCGATCAAGCGCGTGGATCGCCTGCTCGGCAATGCCCACCTGCACTCCGAGCGACTGCTGTTCTATGCCGCCATGCTGCGCGCCCTGCTCGGTTCCCTGAAGCATCCGCTGATCCTGGTGGACTGGTCTCCGGTCAACGCCCAGGCCAGCCTGTTCCTGCTGCGCGCCGCGATCCCTCTGGCGGGCCGGTCGTTTCCGATTTACGAGTGCGTGCACGACCGCGACAGCTGTCCCCGCCAGCAGAACCGCCTGCTCGACGCACTGGAATGCCTGCTGCCCGAAGGCTGCGTGCCGACGCTGGTCACCGATGCCGGATTCCGTCGCCCCTGGTTTCAGGCTGTCGAAGCGCGTGGCTGGCACTACGTCGGACGGGTGCGGCATCGCGATCTTTACCGCACGCCGAACGGCGACTGGGCGCCCATCACGCAACTCCACCCGCACGCCGATGCCACGCCCCGGGCGCTGGGCCAGGTGGAAATGACCCGCCGTGCGCCACACCGGGTTTGCCTGTACTGCGTCCGGCAGGCACCGAAGGGACGCAAGCACCGGCGGGTCACCGGGCGGATTGCGCGCAGCAAGCACAGCCGGCAGAACGCCCGTCGGGAGCGGGAGCCCTGGCTGCTGGCGAGCAACCTGCCGGACAGCACGGCGCGTGCGGTGGTGGGCATCTATCGCCAGCGCATGCAGATCGAGGAGGGGTTTCGCGACGTGAAGAGCCTGCGTTTCAGCTTTGCCCTGGATCTGCACCGCACGCGCTGCCCGCGGCACATCGAGGTTCTGCTGCTGATTGCGGCCCTGGGCGGCTATGTTCTCCATCTGGCCGGCCTGCACGCCCGGGACTCCGGGGGGGCGCGTCGCTACCAGTCCAACACGGTCAGGACGAAAGCGGTCCTGTCCGTGTGGCGAGTCGGCCTCGAGTATCTGAGGCGACATGCCGGGGTAATGCCCCGGCATGTGCTGGTCGCCACCGAGCACCTGCTGTGCGATGAGGTGCACCGGCAGGCGCAGGGTCTGGGGTAGATTTGTGGGGATTCCTCAGGGTCTGCGCCGGCTGAGGCTCAGCGGGCGGCCAGTTTGGGGCGAAAGGCGCAGAAGCCTGGCCGCGGGCCGATCTGCGGGTGATTGCGGCAGGTGTCCGGGCGTATGGCGTAGACCGTGCACAGACGGGTCTTCTGGTCCAGATACAGGCAGTCGCCGCTGCTGTGCTGCTCCAGGGTGAAGACGCCACTTTTCTGATGAAAGCGCGCCACCACACCTTCGCGCATCAGGCGTCTGGCGATATTGCGCGGCGGCTCGCTGGCCTCGAACTCATCGATCAGCCCCAGGCGCACCAGATCCTTGAGGCGCACCTCCACGGGCAGACTGCAGCAGGTGGCGCGGCACTCGCGGCACAGGCTGTTGCCGGTGAACTTGATCCAGGTATCCAGGCGCTCGGGGTCGGCGCCGACGATCAGGTGGGGGCTGGGCATGGCAAGAGGGTCACAGGGTCGGTAGAGGCGCGATGATAAGGGCTGCGCTCAAGGCGTGCAGCGCTTTTTCACTGCGGCCCCATGCTGCATGCCTGCAGCGCGCCGGGGCAACTCGGGTTAAAATGGCACGCTTTTCCCCCCAGCCCCCGGAGCTTCGCCGCCATGTCCCGCGTGACCCTCAGTCGCTACCTGATCGAAGAAACCCGCAGCAACCACACCCCGGCCGATCTGCGCTTCCTCATCGAGGTGGTGGCGCGTGCCTGCAAGGCCATCAGCCATCAGGTGTCCAAGGGAGCGCTGGGCGGCGTGCTGGGCAGCGCCGGCAGCGAGAACGTGCAGGGCGAGGTGCAGAAGAAGCTCGACGTGCTGTCCAACGAGATCCTCCTTGAAGCCAACGAATGGGGCGGCCATCTGGCGGGCATGGCCTCCGAGGAGATGGATCATGCCTACCAGATCCCCGGCCAGTACCCCAAGGGGGCTTATCTGCTGGTGTTCGACCCGCTGGATGGCTCCTCCAACATTGATGTGAATGTCTCGGTCGGCACCATCTTCTCGGTGCTGCGCTGCCCGGATGACTACGACGGTGACGGTCACCTCGGTGACGATGCCTTCCTGCAGCCGGGTACCCGTCAGGTGGCCGCCGGTTATGCGATCTACGGACCGCAGACCATGCTGGTGCTGACCCTGGGGTATGGCGTCAAGGGCTTCACCCTCGATCGCGAGCTGGGCAGCTTCGTGCTGACCCACGAGAACATGCAGGTGCCCGCCAGCACGGCGGAGTTCGCCATCAACATGTCCAACCAGCGCCACTGGGAGGCGCCGGTCACGCGCTATGTCGAGGAGCTTCTGGCCGGCAAGGACGGTCCGCTGGGCAAGAACTACAACATGCGCTGGATTGCCTCGATGGTCGCCGATGTACACCGCATTCTCACCCGTGGCGGGCTGTTCATGTACCCGCGCGATGGCCGTGAGCCGGCGATGCCCGGCAAGCTGCGGCTGATGTATGAGGCCAACCCGATGGCGATGATCATCGAGCAGGCCGGCGGCGCCGCCACCGATGGCGTGCAGCGTATCCTTGATATCGAGCCGTCCAGCCTGCACCAGCGGGTGCCGGTATTCCTCGGCTCCAGGGATGAGGTCGAGCGCATCACGGCCTACCACCGCGCGGGCTGAGGCCCCTGTCGGCCGTCCCCGGTCGTCCCTGCTGCCCGCCGGCGCTGCCGGTGGGCCCTTTCTCGAGGAGTTTCGTGATGTTGCGCCCCCTTGCGCTGCTGGCTTGTGCGCTGCTGCTGAGCGCCTGCAGCAAGGTCACCCAGGAAAACTTTGCCAAGCTGCGAACCGGCATGAGCAAGAGCGAAGTCGAGTCCCTGCTCGGCACCCCCAGCGAGTGCGCCGGCGCGCTGGGCTTTACCAGCTGCAACTGGGTCGATGAGCGTGCACTGATCAGCGTGCAGTTTGGCAACGACAAGGTGCTGGTGTTCTCAGGCTCGAGTCTCAAGTAGCGACTCCTGGCCCTGCCCTGTGCGCCCGCGCGCATGCACCTGACGGAATCACTCCAAAGTGCTACAAGTGCAGTACTGTTCATGGGAGATGTCAGGATGCGCACCACGCTGTCGTTACTGAGCCGTTATGCCTTCTTTGCCGCATGTGTGCTGCTGTTTCTGCTCAGCCTGGCGTGGCTGGCGCAGCTGTGGCCACTGAGTCTTCTGTGCGGGGCGCTGAGTCTGGTCGGCCTCTATGACCTGCGCCAGTCCCGCCACGCGCTGCGGCGCAACTACCCGATCCTCGGCCATATCCGTTACCTGATCGAGTTCATCCGCCCGGAGATTCGTCAGTACCTGATCGAGGGTGACAATGAACGGCTGCCGTTCTCCCGGGCGCAGCGCTCGCTGGTCTATGCCCGCGCCAAGAACGAGGGGGCCGACAAGCCATTTGGCACCCTGCGCGATGTGGCTGAGCCGGGTTTTGAGTTCATCGGCCACTCGATGCTGCCGGCCGAGCACGTCGATCCGGTGACCTTTCGCATCGAGATCGGCGGGCCGCAGTGCAGCCAGCCGTATTCGGCATCAATCTTCAATATCTCGGCGATGAGCTTTGGCTCGCTCAGCGCCAACGCCATCCGTGCCCTCAACCAGGGCGCTGCACAGGGCGGCTTTGCCCACGATACCGGCGAGGGCAGCATCAGCCCTTATCACCGCGAGCACCGTGGCGACCTGATCTGGGAGATCGGTAGCGGCTACTTTGGCTGCCGTGACAGCGAGGGGCGCTTTGATGAGCAGCGCTTTGCCGTGCAGGCCAACGACCCGCAGGTGAAGATGATCGAGATCAAGCTCAGTCAGGGCGCCAAGCCCGGGCATGGTGGCATCCTGCCCCGTCACAAGATCACCGCTGAAATCGCTGCCACCCGCGGCATCCCGATGGATCAGGATTGTATCTCGCCGGCCCGGCACAGCGCATTTTCCACCCCCATCGAACTGCTGGAATTCATTGCAAGGTTGCGGGCGTTGTGTGGCGGCAAGCCGGTCGGCTTCAAGTTTTGCCTGGGCCATCCCTGGGAGTTCATGGCGATCGTCAAGGCGATGCTGGCCACCGGCATCCTGCCCGACTTCATCGTGGTCGATGGCAAGGAGGGCGGTACCGGGGCAGCGCCGCTGGAGTTTACCGACCACATGGGCGTGCCACTGCGCGAGGGGCTGCTGTTCGTCCACAACACCCTGGTCGGGGCCAATCTGCGCAGCCAGATCCGCCTGGGGGCCAGCGGCAAGATCATCAGCGCCTTTGATATCGCCAGTGTGCTGGCGATCGGTGCCGACTGGGCCAACTCGGCGCGCGGCTTCATGTTCGCCATCGGCTGCATCCAGAGCCAGTCCTGCCATACCAACAAGTGCCCGACCGGGGTGGCTACCCAGGATCCGCTGCGCCAGCGTGCCCTGGTGGTGCCGGACAAGGCCACCCGTGTCTACAACTTCCACCGCAACACCCTCAAGGCCCTGGCCGAACTGGTGGCGGCCGCCGGGCTGCGCCATCCCGGCGAGCTGGGCCCCCAGCACCTGGCCCAGCGCATTCCCTCCAGTGCCATCAACCTGTTCTCCCAGCAGCACGCCTATCTGGCGCCGGGCGCCTTGCTGGAAGCCCCCCATGATGATTTCTATGGGCGGATGTGGCAGCTGGCCCAGGCGGAAAGTTTTGCGCCGGTGCGGGCCGTCACCGCTGCCGATGCCCGTCTCTGAAGGAGCTGGTCATGCTGAGTCTGCATCCCGAGATCAAGCCCTACGCCCGCTACCGTCTGCCGGTCGATGGGCTGCATACCCTCTATGTCGACGAGAGCGGCTCGCCGGATGGTCTGCCGGTGCTGTTCGTGCATGGCGGCCCCGGCGCTGGCTGCGATGCCGCCAGCCGGCGCTGGTTCGACCCCGGGCTGTACCGCATCGTTACCTTCGATCAGCGCGGCTGCGGACGCTCAACGCCATATGCCTGCCTTGAGGACAACACCACCGCTCACCTGATCGCCGACATCGAAGCGATCCGCGTGCACCTTGGCATCGAGCGCTGGGTGCTGTTTGGTGGCTCCTGGGGCTCGACGCTGTCGCTGGCTTACGCCCAGGCCCATCCCGAGCGGGTGCTGGCGCTGATTCTGCGCGGGATCTTTCTCTGCCGCCCCGAGGAGATCCACTGGTTCTATCAGCACGGCGCCAGTCGGCTGTTCCCCGACTACTGGGAGGACTATCTGGCGCCGATTCCGCCCGGGGAGCAGCACGATCTGCTCGGCGCCTACCATCGCCGTCTGACGGGCAGTGACCAGATCGCCCAGATGCAGGCTGCCAAGGCCTGGTCGGTGTGGGAGGGCCGCACGGCGACCCTGCGGCCCAATGCCGAGGTGGTCGAGCGCTTTGCCGATCCCCACACGGCCCTGTCGATCGCCCGGATCGAGTGCCACTATTTCAGCCACAATGCGTTCCTGCGCCCCGATCAGCTGCTGCAGGACATGCCGAAGATCGCGCATATTCCCGGGGTGATCGTGCATGGCCGCTATGATGTGATCTGTCCGCTGGACAACGCCTGGGCGCTGCACAAGGCCTGGCCCGCCAGCGAGCTGCAGATCATCCGGGAGGCCGGGCATGCCGCTGCCGAGAGCGGCATTACCGATGCGCTGGTGCGTGCCTGCGATGGCATCGCCCACCGCCTGCTCGGGCTGCCCGAGGATCCGGCCTGAAGACCGCCCGCAGGTCCTGGGAATTTATCGCGCCGCCACCGCTCTAAACCGATCTCTGCTTCATGCCATGAAGCATCACCGCTCTGCCAGGAGAACCACCTGATGAAACTGTCCCGCCGTCTGATCCTGTCCGCCACCGCCTTTGCCCTGCTCGCCGGGTGCGCGCAGAACCCCTACCAGCAGCAAGGCAGTGCACCTGCCGACAGCAACAAGACCGCGATTTATGGCGGGCTGGGTGCGCTGGCTGGCGCCGTGGCGGGGGCGGCGATCAACCATGACAACCGCGGCAAGGGTGCGCTGATCGGTGCCGCCGTCGCCGGCGCTGCCGGTGCCGGTTACGGCTACTACGTCGACAAGCAGGAGGCCCAGCTGCGCCAGCAGATGCAGGGTACCGGCGTCGAGATCCAGCGCCAGGGCGATGACCTGCAGCTGATCATGCCGGGCAACATCACCTTCGCCACCAACTCGGCGGACATCGCCAGCAACTTCTACGGCCCGCTGAACAACCTGGCCAACTCCTTCAAGCAGTTCGACCAGAACAGCATCGAGATTGTCGGGCACACCGACAGCACCGGTGGGTACCAGTACAACGTCAGCCTGTCCCAGCGCCGCGCCCAGAGCGTGGCCAGCTACCTGATCTCCCAGGGCGTCAATCCGGCGCGGGTCACTACCCGCGGCGCCGGCCCTGATCAGCCGGTGGCCAGCAATAACACCGAGGCGGGACGTCAGCAGAACCGCCGGGTCGAGGTGACGCTGCGCCCGCTGCCGGGTGCCCAGTACTGAGGCTCTCCCCGCACGGATCAAGGGGGGGGGGGCGCAGCCAGGCTGCGCCCCCTTTTTGCGGAGTGCAGCCAAGGGGCGGTCAGCGCCAGACGCCCAGCAGCATCAGCAGCAGGCTGATGCTGAAGAACGACAAGGCGGTGGCGCTGACCAGGGCCGCGGTGCAGCGATTCTCCAGGCCATATTGCTGGCCGATCAGCGGATAGATGCTCATCATCGGCGCGCTGGCAAACAGCAGGGCGGTCAGCAGCTGGGTCTGGCTCAGCGAGGGCGTCAGGCTGAAGGCGATCCATACCGCCAGCGGGTGCAGCAGCAGCTTGCCGAGGGTGATCTGTCCGACATCCCACCACAGCCCGCCAGGCCTCAGACCATGCAGCGTGGCCCCGATGACGAACAGCGCCAGTGGGGCCGAAGCCCGTGCCAGCAGCTCCAGGCTATGCGCCAGCACCGCAGGCAATGGCCATTGCAGCAGCGACAGGCCAAGACCGGTCGCAATGCCCAGCAGCATCGGGTTGCCGGCCAGGCGCCGGCCGATGGTGGCCAGCAGCGCCCGACGCGAACCACCGCCGCCCTGGCCGATCTCGCAGAGGATCAGCGTCAGCGGCACCATGATCGTCGCCTCGACGATCATGCCCAGGGCCATGGCCAGCGCCGCGGGCGAGCCGACCACCATCACCGCCACCGGGTAGCCGATAAATCCGCTGTTGGAGCCGGACATGCCCAGTGCATTGAGGGCCGCCCCGGCCAAGCTGTCGCCCCGCCCGTAGCGGGAGAATCCGGCGCCCAAGGCAAACACCGCCAGTGAGGCCAGGGCATAGGCCAGCAGGTAATCAAGCTGCAGGATCTCGCTGATCGGCCGGCTGCCCAGCTCCTGAACCAGCAGCGCCGGCAGGGCAAAGCGGATGACGAAGTTGCCCATGCCCCGGGCCTGGTCGCGGGTGACCAGGCCGTGGCGCGCCGAGACAAAGCCCAGCAGGATGATCAGAAAGATCGGCAGGGTGATGCCGAGAACGTCGAGCATGACGGGTATCCACAGACGTTGGAGCCACCGTACCGGCCCCGGAGCGGTCCATTATCGGCAGCCGCAGCGCGCCCCGGCGCCCGCTTCACCTGATAATGGGCGCTGATCGCACAGACGCCCTCAGCGATCGGAGAAGCGCTGCACCACCTGCACCACCTGCTCGGCGCCGGCATGGATCTGCTGGATGGAATCGCCGGCCTGATTGACCAGGCTGACGCTCGACTCCACCTGGCGCAGGCTGCCGGACATGCTCTCCACCACCCGGTTGGTCTCCGCGCGGATCGCCTCGATCAGCGCAGTGATGCCGCTGGTGGCTTGGGCGGTACTGACCGCCAGCTTGCGCACCTCGCCGGCCACCACGGCAAAGCCCTGGCCGCTCTCGCCCGCGCGCGCGGCCTCGATGGCAGCGTTGAGGGACAGCAGGTTGGTCTGTTGGGCGATGGTCTGGATGCTGTCGACGATCGCGGTGATCTGGCGAGTCTGCCGATCGAGCTGGGTGACCTGGCCGGCAGCGGCCTGTACCTGCTCGGCCAGTGCCTGCATGTTCTCGGTGGCGCGGCGGATGATGGCCTCACCTTCGCGCGACAGCTGCTCGGTTTCCTGGGCGGTCTGGTAGGCGATGCGTGCGCCCTCGCGCTCGGCCTCCTGTCGCTTGACCTGCTCGCTGATGTCGGAAGCGAACTTGATCACCCGCTGCACCTGACCCTGATCATCGAGGATCGGGTTGTAGGTGGCATCCAGCAGCACGGTCTGCCCGGACTTGGTGACCCGCTCGCACTGCCCGGCGTAGAAATGCCCCTGACGCAGGCGTTCCCAGAAGTGCTGGTAGTCGCTGCTGGCCCGGTAGGCCGGCGTGCAGAACTGGCTGTGATTGCGCCCCTCAAGCTCCTCCAGGCGATAGCCCATGGCCCGAAGGAAGTTGTCGTTGGCGGTGATGATGCTGCCGTCGGGCTCGAACTCGATCACCGCCATGGAGCGATCGAGGGCGGTGATCAGACTCTGGCTGTGCAGAGCATCGGCAGCGCGGGTGGTGATGTCATTGGCCAGCTTGACGATCTTGCTGACCCGGCCGCGCCTGTCACGCACTGGAATATAGGTGGCCTCAAGCCACAGGGTCGAGCCATCGCGATGGCGGCGCTTGAACTTGCCGCCGAAGGACTCACCGCCGGCCAGCCGCTGCCAGAACTGCGCGTATTCACTGCTCTGCACCAGCTCCGGCGGGCAGAGCAGGCGGTGGTGGGCACCCTGCAGCTCGCTGCGCGGGTAGCCGACGGTCTGACAGAACAGGTCATTGGCATCGAGAATCTGGCCATCCGGGCTGAACTCGATGGTGGCGACCGACGCTTTGATGGCGGCAAATTCTTCCTGACCGCGTGAGCTGCGCTGCAACCATTGACGCATCATCGTGCATCCTCACTATTTTTGGTGCGGCAGTTCCCCTGCCGTATGGGACCCTCAGACGGTGACAGCAGCCGGCCCCGGCTCAGAACAGGCGCGCCAAGAGCGCCGTGACCGCCGTTTCCACCCTCAGAATACGCTCGCCGAGCTGGACCGGCGCAAGTCCTGCACGCTGCAGCTGCTCCACCTCGTAGGGAATCCAGCCGCCTTCCGGGCCGATCGCCAGAGTCACGGCACCCTCGACCGCGCGCGGGCAGGCCGGGTAGTCGCCGGGATGGCCGAGCAGGCCGAGGCTGCCGGCGGCCAGTGCCGGCAGGCGGTCCTCGACGAACGGCTTGAAGCGTTTCTCGATGCTCACCTCGGGCAGCACGGTGTCACGGGCCTGTTCAAGGCCGAGGATCAGCTGCTCGCGGATCGCCTCGGGGCCGAGGAAGGGGGTCTGCCAGAAGCTCTTTTCCACCCGGTAGCTGTTGAGCAGCACCAGACGCGGCACGCCCATGCTGGCCACCGTCTGCAGCACGCGCTTGAGCATCTTCGGTCGCGGCAGAGCGAGCAGCAGGGTCAACGGCAGCTTGGCCGGGGGGCGCTGGTCGAGGGACTCGATGGCGATCTCCGCACTGTCGCCATCAAGGCGCAGGATGCGCCCGCTGCCCATTGCGCCGCCAAGACGGCCGATGCGCAGGCGGTCGCCGGCCTCGGCGCGGTGCACCTCGTTGAGGTGCTTCAGGCGTCGGCCCTGCAGCAGGACGCGGTCTTCGGCGCTGAAATCGCCGTCTTCAAGCAGCAGCAGGTTCATGGCTGAGTAGCCGGCGGGCCAGGTTCATCGGGTGATTCGCTTGCCGGGGCGGATGCGCTGCGGCGCACCAGGCGGCCGAACAGCAGCCCGGCCTCGAACAGCAGCCACATCGGGACAGCCAGCAGGGTCTGGGAGAATACATCCGGTGGCGTCAGCAGCATGCCGATCACAAAGCAGGCGAGGACCACATAGGGGCGGCTGCGGCTGAGGGTGGCTACCGAGGTGATGCCCGTCCAGATCAGCAGGAAGGTGGCAATCGGGATCTCGAAGGCGACGCCAAAGGCGAAGAACAGGGTCAGCACGAAGTCCAGGTACTGGCCGATGTCGGTCATCATCGCCACGCCTTCAGGCGTCACGCTGGCGAAGAAGCCGAACATGATCGGGAAGACCACGAAGTAGGCGAAGGCCATGCCGGCATAGAAGAGCAGGATGCTGGCGACCAGCAGCGGGATGGCAATACGCTTCTCGTGCTGGTACAGCCCCGGCGCGATGAAGCCCCAGGCCTGCTGGAGGATCACCGGGATGGCCAGAAAGAGCGAGACCATCAGGGTCAGCTTGAACGGGGTGAGAAACGGCGAGGCGACCCCGGTGGCGATCATGGTTGCGCCTTCGGGCAGGTAGACCCGCAGCGGCGCGGCGACCAGCGCGTAGATGTCCTGGGAGAAGTAGAACAGTCCGGCAAACAGCAGCAGGACGATGACCACGCAGCGCAGCAGGCGGTTACGCAGTTCGGTGAGGTGGGCAACCAGGGGCATTTCCTGATCGCTGGCAGGGGTCTGATCGGTCATGGCGTGCGCGGCGGCTCACTGGGGGCGACGGGTTGGTCGGCAACGGCGTGGCTGGCGGCGCCGGTGGCGGACGGACCTGGCGAGGCCGGGCTGGGCGGCATGGAGCCGGGCGGGACAGCCTCTGCCTGGGCGCCGTCCGGCATGGCAGTGCCTGGCGGCGCCGCGCTCGGCGTGGCCGGCGGGTTGCTCGCCTGGGTTGCCTGCTGCTGGCGCTCCAGGGCGAGGATGTTCTCGTTGTGCAGCTGGCGGCGGATCTCGTCGGCGCCGATCTCGCGCTCCACCTCGCTCCTGATCGCCGCAAAGCTGCGCCGGATCCGGCCGATCCACAGGCCGGCGGTGCGCGCCGCACCCGGCAGGCGCTCGGGACCCAGCACCAGCAGCGCCACCAGGGCGACCAGCAGCAGTTCGCTAAAGCCTATGTCGAACATGATTCAGCCATGCTCCGGCACCTGGGGTGCGTCAGTTCTTCTTCGCCGGCTCGTCGACCTTGCGGGCTTCGCCCTGGAGGGTGGTGCCCTTGGTCTCCTCCACCGGCGGTTTGGCGGCTCCCTCCTCGGTGTTCACCGACTTGCGAAAGCCCTTGATGGCATCGCCCAGGTCACTGCCCAGGCTCTTCAGGCGCTTGGTGCCGAACAGCATGACCACGATGAGCAGGATGATCAGGAGTTGCCAGATGCTGATGCCGCCGAATCCCATGAAGGAATCTCCGAGTAGGTTGAAATCAGGAGTGCGAACGGGCGGCCTTTTCGGCATGCCCACTGAGGCCGAAGCGCCGGTCCAGCTCGTCGAGTACCGCCTGCGGGTGCTGGCCGAGGGCGGCGAGCATCACCAGGGAGTGGAACCACAGGTCGGCGGTCTCATAGATAAGATCGCTGCAGTCGCCGCTTGCAGCGGCGTCCTTGGCGGCGAGGATGGTTTCCACTGACTCCTCGCCGACTTTCTCGAGAATCTTGTTCAGGCCCTTGTGGTACAGGCTGGCCACGTAGGAGCTGTCGGCGGCTGCGCCCTTGCGCGCCTCCAGCACCTCGGCCAGGCGGGCGAGGGTGTCGTGGCTGCTGGCTTCACTCATGGCTGTGCCCCTTGTGATCGTAAATGGCATGCGGATCCTTGAGCACCGCATCGACGGTCTGCCAGGCACCGTCCTGGTAGACACGGTAAAAACAGCTTTCACGCCCGGTATGGCAGGCGATGCCACCGAGCTGCTCGACCTGCAGAACGATCACGTCGGCATCGCAGTCCAGGCGCAGCTCATGGAGCTTTTGCACGTGCCCGGATTCCTCGCCCTTGCGCCACAGCTTGCCGCGCGAACGCGACCAGTAGATGGCGCGGCCCTCATCGACGGTCAGCTGCAGCGACTGGCGGTTCATCCAGGCCATCATCAGGATACGCCCGGTCTTGTGGTCCTGGGCAATCGCCGGGACCAGTCCGTCGGCGTTCCAGTGAATTTCGTCCAGCCAGTTGCTCATCGCTCATTCTTCATGGTGGTGACGTTGCGCAGTGTGCCAGCGCCGGGTGTCGGTGGCTATCGGCGCAGGATCAGGTAAAGACCACTGGTCAGCATGACCCAGGCCGGCCATGTGTCGGGATCGGGGTGTATGCCAAGGCTGACCGCCCCTGACAGCAGTAGCACCCCGAGCAGGCGCTCCGGCCAGGGGTGACGCTTTGCCGCAGCCGGTGCAGCGCCCAGAGCAATGCGCTCAAGGGCCCGCTCGGCCTTACGGGTCAGCTGCGGCACCTGCTCGGCCTGCTGGTGCAGGTTGCGCAAGAGGCGCAGCGGGCTCATCCGCTCGCGCATCCAGCGCTCAAGAAACGGCTTGGCGGTGACCCACAGATCAAGGTCCGGGTACAGCTGGCGGCCGAGGCCCTCGATGTTGAGCAGGGTCTTTTGCAGCAGCACCAGCTGCGGCTGCACTTCCATGTTGAAGCGCCGCGCGGTCTGGAACAGGCGCAGCAGCACCTGGCCGAAGGAGATGTCCTTGAGGGGCTTCTCGAAGATCGGCTCGCAGACGGTGCGGATCGCCGCCTCGAAGTCGTTGAGGGGCGTGTCGGCAGGTACCCAGCCGGAGTCGATGTGCAGCTGGGCGACCTTGCGGTAGTCGCGCTTGAAGAATGCCAGCAGGTTGCGCGCCAGGTAGTCCTGATCCTCGGCGGTCAGGCTGCCGATGATCCCGCAATCGATGCCGATGTACTGCGGATCATGGGGGGTGCGCGTGCTGACGAACACGTTGCCGGGGTGCATGTCGGCATGGAAGAAGCTGTCGCGGAACACCTGGGTGAAGAAGATTTCCACGCCGCGCTCGGCCAGCTTCTTCAGATCGGTGCCCTGATCGCGCAGCGCCGCCAGGTCGGTGACCGGGATGCCGTAGATGCGCTCCATGACCATCACCTGCGGGCGGCACCAGTCCCAGTAGACCTGCGGGACGTAGAGCAGCCGGGAGCCGTCGAAGTTGCGCCGCAGCTGAGTGGCGTTGGCCGCCTCGCGCAGCAGATCCAGCTCATCAAGAATGGTCTTCTGATAGTCGCTGACCACCTCGACCGGACGCAGGCGCCGGGCATCGCGCGACAGCCGCTCGGCCAGACGGGCCAGCAGGAACAGCCAGGCCATGTCCTGACGGATCACCGGCTCAAGGCCCGGGCGTACCACCTTGACCACCACGTCCTCGCCGCTGCGCAGCTGGGCAGCGTGGACCTGG
>CAZFFB010000008.1:16096-17928 GCA_964517735.1 uncultured Pseudomonas sp. | reverse complement strand
TGGGGCAACACCTTACCGAAATGGTCGGGTGTTGCACTCAGTTTTTGCGGCCGCCATGTTATTCAGGCGGTGCCGGTGCAGCCGCCTGGTCGGCAGGTTGTAAAGACAAGTGCTGCCCGCGTCAATCAATGACCCGGCAGTACTTCAATGCAGGCAGCATTGCTTGAACTTCTTGCCGCTGCCGCAACTGCACGGATCATTGCGACCGGGTTTGGCGACCTTGGGCTTTTCGCTTTCGCTGATCCAGAAGTCGCGCACGGCAAATACCGAGTCGACGATGGACTCGCGCAGCAGGTCGAGATCGGCGCTGTCGGGCTGTTCGTCCTCGTCCAGGGCATAGCCGCTGAACACCAGCATCGGCGCCAGCAGTTCAGCCTGCTGCTCGAACAACGGCTGCCAGCGTTTCTCGTGCATTTGCACGGCACGCATGTAGCCATAGCACCATTCATCGACGATGACCTGCTCCTCGCCATCCTCCTCTTCACCGATCTCGTAGATCGGCGCGAAGTCTTCCGGGTGGTCGTAGAGGTTGTCCGCCAGGGTGTTCATGTGACGGATCAGCAGATCCGTCAGGTGCTGCAGTTCATCCTCGCTGGCAAACGTCGGCAACTGGCCGCGCCAGATGGCCGGCAGCCAGACGGAGGGCGAAACCGGCTCCGGGCCGCTCAGCAGTGCGGTGAGAAAACCGTCCAGTTCAGAGATGCTGAAGATGCAATCGATCTCCTCGCCCGGTTTGCCGTGCTGCTGTTCCACCTGTTCGGAATAGTCAAACAGCAACTGGTTGAGCTGGTCGATTTCCGCATCATCGAGCGGGGTGATCTGTACGTCTTTCATGGGGCAGTTCCTGCAGGGAGGGCGGGCCTTTGTAGAGGCCCGCAAAATCAATAGTTTATTTCTGCTGCTTGTCCAGCAAGGCCTTGAGATCGGCGAACGGGTTGTGTTTGACCTGCGGGGATTTCTCGCCGGGAATCACCGCGCTGCCATTCTCGCCGTTATAGATCGAATACTTGGAGTGTTCGTGGTCGTGGCAATACAGACAGAGTAATTCCCAGTTGCTGCCATCGGCCGGATTGTTGTCATGGTTGTGGTCGATGTGGTGCACGGTGAGCTGGCTGAGGTTGGAGTAGGTGAACTCCCGCGCGCAGCGTCCGCAGACCCACGGATACATCTTCAGTGCTTTGTCGCGGTAGCCGGCCTCGCGCTGCCGGTAGCTGGCGCTGCTGCCTGTACGATCGGACATGGTAGGGCCCCTGTGTCGGTGGTGGCGGGCCGTCTTGAGGCCCGGATGGGTGACAGTCTGGGGCAGTGCAGGCGGGCCGACAACTGCCGGCCGAAGGTTCACAGCGGGCGGCGCAGCGCCGGGCTGTGGCGCAGCATGTCGAGCAGGGCCTCGACCAGCGCGGGCGCCTCGCGCTCCAGCGGATAGCTGTCTGGGCGCAGCAGCCAGTTGTCGATCAGACCATGGATATAGGCATGCACCGCGATGGCAGCGCGCGGCAGATCAAGGCCGGCCGGCAGCTGGCCGCAGGCCACGGCGTTGCCAAGGGACTGGGCAATATCGCGGTCGATCTCATCGCCGGTCTCCTGCAGGCGCTGGCGCAGGGCCTGCTGCTCGCCGGCCAGCTCGCACTTGTGGTGGAGGATTTCGCTGACCCGCCGGTGTTGCGGGTCCTGCACCACCTTGCCGAGAAAGTGGCAGAGCAGGCTGTGCATCTGCCCCAGCGGATCACGTTCATCGGCCGCCAGGGCCGCAGCGCAGACCACCTTGTTGCTGTCACGCTGGCGGGCCAGCATGGCGTCCAGCACGTCGATCTTGCTGGAGAAGTGCCAGT
>CAZFFB010000008.1:0-16086 GCA_964517735.1 uncultured Pseudomonas sp. | reverse complement strand
GGACCGGCCGGCGATCTGGCTCACCGCCCCGCGGGAGACGCCGGCATCGCTGGCGATGTCGGCCATGGTGGTGCGGGCCACACCCTGCGCTGCAAAGACACGCTCGGCGCTGTCGAGGATCTGCTGGCGAGTGATGGCGGCATCTTCTTTGGTTCTGCGGGCCATGGTGCTCTCTGGGTTACCGACTGTTGCGAGTCATTTACAAACAATCATGAACGTAAGTATATTGCCCGGCCCGGTCCAGGGAATGCAAGGCATCCTTGTGGCCCGGTTCCTGCTTGAGCTCAACGAATTCGAGGCGTTCCCGATGAAATGCACTCCCGCTCGCGCGGCGCTGCGGCCACTGGCCCTGCTGTCGCTTTCGCTGTGGCTGCTGGCCGGCTGCCAGCAGGAGCAGAACACGGCCGCCGCGCCGCGCCCGGCCCCGCTGGTCGGCGTGGTGACCCTCGAGGCGCAGCCCTACACACTGACCAGTGCCCTGCCGGGGCGCACCGTGGCCTATCGGGTCGCCGAGGTGCGTCCGCAGGTCGATGGCATCCTGCAAAAGCGCCTGTTCCGCGAAGGCAGCGAGGTACAGGCCGGCCAGCCGCTCTATCAGATCGATCCGGCGACCTATGAGGCCGCGCTCAAGAGTGCCGAGGCCAGTCTGCTGGCCAGCCGGGCGCTGGCCGAGCGTTACAAGGTGCTGGTGGCCGAGCAGGCGGTGAGCCGTCAGCAGTATGACGAGGCCCGCGCCGCCCAGCTGCAGGCCGAGGCGGCCCTGGAGCGGGCGCGCATCGATCTGCGCTACACCCGGGTGCTGGCCCCGCTTGAGGGGCGCATCGGCCGCTCGGCCGCCAGCGAGGGGGCGCTGCTGCGCAGCGGGCAGAGCGAACCGCTGGCGGTGATCCAGCAGCTGGATCCGATCTATGTCGACATCACCCAGCCGGCCACCGAGCTGCTGCGCCTGCGCCGCGAACTGGCTGCCGGGCAGCTTGAGCAGGTGGCCGAGGGGGAGGCGCGTGTCGAGCTGCTGCTGCCCGATGGCAGCCGCTACGCCCATGCCGGGCAGCTGGCAGTCTCGGAGGTGTCGGTGGATGAGGGCACCGGTTCCGTGACCCTGCGTGCCCGCTTCCCCAACCCTGAGCGTCAGCTGTTGCCGGGAATGTTCGTCACGGCCCAGCTGCCGACCGCCGGCAAGTCGGCGGCGATCCTCGCCCCGCAGCAGGGCGTGACCCGCAATCCCAAGGGCGAGGCGGTGGCGATGGTGGTCAATGCCGAGAACCGCGTCGAGCTGCGCACCCTCAAGGCCGAGCGCACCGTGGGCAGCTTCTGGCTGGTCAGCGAAGGGCTGGCGGCCGGTGATCGCCTGATCACCGAGGGGCTGCAGTTCGTGCAGCCGGGCGTCGAGGTGCAGGTCAAGCCTGCGGGCAATGTGCCGGCGCTGGCACCGGCGGCTGCCGGCGCGGCCAATGCCGCGGCCGAGCGTCGCTGAGGGAGCGCAGACATGTCGAAATTCTTTATCGATCGGCCGATCTTCGCCTGGGTAATTGCCCTGGTGATCATGCTGGCCGGGGGGCTGGCGATCCTCAAGCTGCCGGTCAACCAGTACCCCAGCATCGCCCCGCCGGCGATCGGCATCGCGGTGCGCTACCCGGGTGCCTCGGCGCAGACGGTGCAGGACACCGTGGTGCAGGTCATCGAGCAGCAGCTCAACGGTATCGACGGGCTGCGTTATCTCAGCTCGTCGAGCAATGCCGATGGCAGCATGGAAATCACCGTGACCTTCGAGCAGGGCATCGATCCGGACGTGGCCCAGGTGCAGGTGCAGAACAAGCTGCAGCTTGCCACGCCCTCGTTGCCGCAGGAGGTGCAGCAGCAGGGCATTCGCGTCACCAAATCGGTACGCAACTTCCTGATGGTGATCGGCCTGGTCTCCGAGGACGGGCAGCTGGATCGCAATGATCTGGCTGACTACATCGTCTCCAATATCCAGGATCCGCTGTCACGCACCCGGGGCGTCGGCGACTTTCAGGTGTTCGGTGCCCAGTACGCCATGCGCATCTGGCTGGATCCGGCCAAGCTGAACAACTACGCCCTGACGCCTGGGGATGTGCGCAGTGCGATCCAGGCGCAGAACGTGCAGGTCTCCTCGGGGCAGCTCGGCGGCCTGCCAGCGGTGCCCGGCCAGCAGCTGACCGCCACGCTGATCGGCAAGACCCGCCTGCAGACCCCTGAGCAGTTCCGCGACATTCTGCTCAAGGTCAACCCGGATGGCTCGCAGGTGCGCCTTGGCGATGTCGCGCGGGTCGAACTGGGCGGCGAGAACTACAGCATCAGCGCCGAGTACAACGGCCTGGCGGCCACCGGTATCGCCATCAAGCTGGCCTCCGGCGCCAATGCGCTGGAGACCTCAGCGGCCGTGCGCCAGACCCTGTCTGAGCTTGAGCCGTTCTTCCCGCCGGGGGTCAAGGTGGTCTACGCCTACGACTCGACCCCAGTGGTGGCCGAGTCGATCAAGGGTGTGGTGATGACCCTGTTCGAGGCCATCGTGCTGGTGTTCCTGGTCATGTACCTGTTCCTGCAGAACCTGCGCGCCACCATCATCCCGACCCTGGCGGTGCCGGTGGTGCTGCTTGGCACCTTCGGCATCCTCGCGGCGTTCGGCTACAGCATCAACACCCTGACCATGTTCGCGATGATCCTTGCCATTGGTCTTCTGGTCGATGACGCCATCGTGGTGGTGGAGAACGTCGAGCGGGTGATGAGCGAGGAGGGCCTGTCGCCGGTCGAGGCGACGCGCAAGTCGATGGGGCAGATCCAGGGCGCGCTGGTCGGTATCGGTCTGGTGCTCTCGGCGGTGTTCGTGCCGATGGCCTTCTTCCCCGGCTCCACCGGGGTGATCTACCAGCAGTTCTCCATCACCATCGTCTCGGCCATGGTGCTCTCGGTGCTGGTGGCGCTGGTCTTCACCCCGGCGCTGTGTGCCACCCTGCTCAAGCCGATTCCGGCCGGCCAGCATCATGAAAAGCGCGGCTTCTTCGGCTGGTTCAACCGGCGCTTTCAGCGCGGCGTGGACAGCTACGGGCGCGGTGTGCAGGCGGTGCTGCGGCGCAAGAGCCCGTACCTGCTGCTGTATGTGCTGATTCTGGCCGGCCTGGCGCTGCTGTTCACCCGCATCCCGACCGCCTTCCTGCCCGAGGAGGATCAGGGCGTGCTGTATGCCCAGGTGACCACCCCGGCCGGTGCCACCGCTGTGCGTACCGAGGCGGTGCTTGACGAGATGCGCCGCTACCTGCTCGAGGAGGAGGGCGATGTGGTGCGCTCGGTGTTCACCGTCAACGGCTTCAGCTTTGCCGGTCGCGGGCAGAATGCCGGGATCGCCTTCATCAACCTGCATCCCTGGGAGATGCGCCCGGCGCCCGAGCAGAGCGTGTTCGCCCTGGCCCAGCGGGCCCAGCAGCGCTTTTTCGGCTTCCGTGATGCCATGGCCTTTGCCTTTGCACCGCCGGCGGTGCTGGAGCTGGGCAACGCCAACGGCTTCAACCTCTACCTGCAGGATCGCGCAGGTCTTGGGCCGGCTGCGCTGGCGGGCGCGCGCGATCAGCTCCTGGGGCTCGCGGCGCGCAGTCCGCTGCTGGTCGGAGTGCGCCCCAATGGTCTTCGTGATGAGCCGCAGTTCCAGCTGCTGATCGATGACGAGAAGGCCCGCGCCCATGGCGTGGCGATTGCCGACATCAACCAGACCCTGTCGATTGCCTGGGGCGGCAGCTACGTCAACGACTTCATCGACCGTGGCCGAGTGAAGAAGGTCTACCTGCAGGGCGAGGCCTGGGCGCGGATGAACCCGGAGGATCTGGAGCGCTGGTTCGTGCGCAATGCGCAGGGGCAGATGGTGCCGTTCAGCGTGTTTGCCAGCGGGCAGTGGGTGTTTGGTCCGCCCAAGCTGTCGCGCTACAACGGCGTGCCGGCGATGGAAATCCAGGGCGCGGCGGCGCCGGGCTTCAGCTCCGGCGAGGCGATGGCCGAGATCGAGCGTCTGGCCCGCGAGCTGCCGCCGGGGATTGGCCTGGCCTGGAGCGGGCTGTCCCTTGAGGAGCGCGAGTCGGGTGACCAGACCACGGCGCTGTATGTGCTGTCGATGCTGGTGGTGTTCCTCTGCCTGGCGGCGCTGTATGAGAGCTGGTCGATTCCCTTTGCGGTGATGCTGGTGGTGCCGCTTGGGGTTCTCGGCGCGCTGCTGGCCACCTACGGACGCGGGTTGTCCAACGATGTGTACTTCCAGATCGGTCTTCTGACCACCATTGGCCTGTCGGCGCGCAACGCGATCCTGATCGTCGAGTTCGCCAAGTCGCTGCACGAGCAGGGCATGAGTCTGGTGGACGCTGCGGTGCAGGCCTGCCGGATGCGTCTGCGTCCGATCGTCATGACCTCGCTGGCCTTCATCCTCGGCGTGGTGCCGCTGGCGCTGTCCAGCGGGGCCGGTGCCGGCAGCAAGCAGGCGATCGGTACCGGGGTGATTGGCGGCATGCTCTCCGCGCTGCTGCTGGCGATCTTCTGGATTCCGCTGTTTTATGTCCTGATCTGCTCGCTGACCGAGCGCAAACGCAAGCCGGCCGAGGCGGCCGACAAGGAGTCCGTGCAGTGAGCAAGTCGATCCTGTCTCTGAGCGTGGCCGTGCTGCTGGGCGGCTGTTCGCTGATGCCTGACTATCAGCGCCCGGCGGCGCCGGTACCGGCCAGCCTGCCCGAGCAGGGCGTGTATGCCGGCAGCACCATGCCGGCGGCGCCGGCACTGCCGGACTGGCGCGGCTTTTTCCGCGATGCCGGGTTGCAGCAGCTGATCAGCCAGGCGCTGGAGAACAACCGCGACCTGCGGGTGGCGGCCCTGAATGTCGAAACCTTCCAGGCCCGTTACCGCATCCAGCGTGCCGAACTGCTGCCGGCAGTCGGCGTGGGGGGCGGTGGCAATCGCCAGCGTCTGCCTGCGGATCTGCGTGGCGATGGCCAGGCGGGGATCAGCAGTCAGTACGAGGTGAGTCTGGGCACCAGTAGCTGGGAGCTGGATCTGTTCGGCCGTCTGCGCAGCCTGCGCGAGGCGGCGCTGGAGGAGTATCTGGCCAGCGAGCAGGCCCGCGCCGGGGTGCAGGTGGCACTGGTGGCCAGCGTGGCGAGTGCCTGGCTGGCCCTGCAGGCCGATCAGGCCCAGCTGGCGCTGGCCGAGGAGACGCTGGCCAACTATCAGCGCAGCTTCGAGTTGACCCGGCGCAGCGCCGAGGTCGGCGTGGCCAGCGAGCTGGAGCAGCGTCAGGCGCAGACCCTGGTCGAGTCGGCCCGGGTGGCGGTGGCGCAGTCCAGTCGCCAGGTGGCGCAGGATCGCCATGCCCTGCAGCTGCTGCTGGGCGGGTCGCTGCCGGGCGAGCTGACCACGGTCGAGCTGAGCGCCTCGCCGCTGGCGCCCTTTGCGGTGGGGCTGGATTCCACGCGCCTGCTGCAGCGCCCGGACATCCAGCAGGCCGAGGCTGCCCTGCGCGGTGCCAATGCCAGCATTGGCGCGGCGCGGGCGGCGTTCTTCCCCAACATCGCCCTGACCGCCAGCGCCGGCACCGCCAGCAGCCAGTTGTCCGGGCTGTTTGATGCCGGCAGTGGCAGCTGGCTGTTCCAGCCGCGGATCGATCTACCGATCTTCACGGCCGGGCGTCTCAAGGCCAGCCTTGAGGTGGCTGAGCTGCAGCGTGATCTGCGCGTCGCCCAGTACGAGCAGGCGATCCAGAACGCCTTCCGCGAGGTCAGCGATGGCCTGGCCGCGCGCAGCACCTTTGTCGCCCAGTGGCAGGCCCAGCAGGATCTGGTGGCGGCCAATCAGGCCTATTACCGGCTGGCCGAGGCGCGCTATCGCACCGGTGTGGACAGTCAGCTGACCTTGCTGGATGCCCAGCGCCAGCTGTTTGCCGCCCGCCAGCAGCTGATCGCCACCCGCCAGGCGCAGCTGGGCAGCGAGATCGCCCTCTACAAGGCGCTGGGCGGTGGCGTGCAGTAACACCCGCCACCTGCGCTGCTGGCCCGCTGTGCGCTGAGAGTCTGTGCGGCGGGCCAGCGGCGGTTGCCCGGTGCCGTCTGCCTCAGCGTTCGGCCAGCAGCATCAGGTTGCGGGGCGTCAGCGGGTGGGCGCAGAAGGTGCCCAGCTGCACCCGGTAGCCCTGCTCCTGCAGGTACAGCGCCCGATCGAGCAGCAGCCACAGCTCCAGCGGCCGACGGAACAGGCCGCGCAGCAGTTCGAGGTTGCGCACCACCGCCAGGCGCTGCCAGCCGAGTGCCTCCAGCGTGTCCCAGTCCTGCTGCCCGGGGTCGGGCAGGCCCTTGAGGACGGCCAGCTCGCGGCACCAGTCGGCGAACGGCCAGTCCAGCCAGGCCGCCGGCAGCGAGGGGGTCGGCAGGTAGTCGTCGCTGCCGCGCAGCTGGCGCTGCAGCGGGTCGAAGGCCAGGCGCCGGGCCATCGAAGCATCCCGCTGGCGGCGCACCCGCGCGCCGGCGGTGACGGTTTCTGCCAGGGGCAGGCGCAGGTCGTCACGGTTCAGGTGTAGTGCCGAGGCCTGTGCGGCGCCGGACATCGGCGTGTAGCGCTCGGTGCGGATGCGGTTGTAGCAGCAGGGCACCACCGCCAGCTGCCGGCAGCCCCGGGCGCTGGCCAGTTCGAGCAGGCGCATGTGCAGCTCGCCGCAGGCGTGCAGGGCCACCGGGGTGTGCTCGGCCTGCAGCCGGGTGGCTGCACTGGGCGCCAGCACATCCTGCAGCAGATGCCGGGCCTGCAGGGCGAGGCGGTCGCTGAGCACCTGGCCGGCATCGACCAGTGCCGGGTCGTACTCCAGACAGGTGAGCGGGGCTCCATGCCAGGCCAGCCGGCGTCCGAGATGCCCCTTGCCGGCGCACCAGTCCAGCCAGTGCCGGGGCGGCTCGGCAAACTGCAGGCGGCGGGCGAAGGCCTCAATCTGCTGCCATTTGCGCCCCGGCACGTCCACGCTCAGGGCATGGGGCAGCGGCTGCTCGGGAGCGGCCGGCAGTGCGCCGACGGCGGCCAGCTGCTGCGCAGCGCTCGCCAGCGCCGGGAAGGGCGCGGGAGCCTCGAGCTGTTCGGGGTGGTTGTGGGCGGCCTCGGCCTGCGCCAGACTGCGCCCGCGCAGCCAGTCAGCCAGCTCCGGGTAGTCGGCCTCCCAGGCCAGTCGGGCCTGGGTGAAGGGCTTCTCCCGCCACAGGGGCTGGTGTTCGAGGAGGAAGCGATCCAGTGCCTTGAAGCGTTGCAGCAGCGAATCGCCGCCAAGGGGGGCGGGCTGGGTCATCGGGGTTTCTGCGCAGCGAGCGGGGCGGCGATTATAGCCGCTCCCGGTTCAGGCCTTGGAGGACAGCCCGCTCAGACCGGCGCGGCGTGCCTGGCCGCTGGGATCGTACAGACCTTGGCCGGCCGCTTCGTGGAGGAAGTTGAGGATGCGCTGGTTCTGGGCCATGCGCAGGTGAATGATTTCACCGTTGATCTGGTTGAGCGTCTGCGCCCGTTCGGCCAGTTCGCGCAGGGTCAGCCAGGCGGGCAGGCAGTCGGCCTCCGTGGCGGCCTGCTCGGCGCCGGCATGGCCTTGCGGATAGCCGAGCTTGAGCTGGGCACGGCTGCGCAGCCCCTCCTGCTGCTCGATGGTCTCGAGCAGGCCGCGCTTGCGCTCGGCGATGTCCAGCAGGGCCTGGCCGTCGACCTCCGGGGCACCGAGCAGGCGCTGCTCTTCCTCCAGCAGGTCGATGAAGCTGCGCAGGGTCTGCTGCTGGCTGGCGAGGTGGTTGGCAAGACTCATGGCGAGCTCTCCGTGCGGGGGTGGGTTACGACAGGTCGCGCTGCAGCAGTTCGCGCACACTGCCGATCAGCCCGTCGGCGATGCGCTCGGCGCGGATTTCCAGGCGGCCCTCACTGATCGCCTGACGGATCGCCTCGACGTTGGCCTGATCGATATCCTCAGGCGGCGTGCTGCCGGGGGTGACGGGGGCTGCATCCGCGCTGCTGCGGCGGGCGGCCGGCTTGCCGGCCAGCGGCTGCAGGCGTGGCGTATTGAGCATGCTGTCGATTTTCACTGCGGGTATTCTCCTCAGGGCTTGCCTCGGGTATCGGCCAGCCAGCGGCGAACTTGACCGCTCAAGGCTGCACCTGCAGGCGATTGCGGTCAATCACCCGGGCGCGCAGCACCTCGCCGTTGTCGGCGCGCACGCGGATCTCGCTGCCCAGTGCCCCCGGCTCCAGCGCCACGCCCTCGCGGCTGATGCGAAAACCGCGGCCCTGCACCTCGACACGGACCCGCGCGTTGCGCTCGACCAGCCTTGGGGCGCGCAGATTGCGCGGCTGCAGGGGGACCTCGGGCTCGAGCGGGCGCAGGGCCTGCTTGCCGAGCGCATCGGCCGGATCGCGGATCAGCTGGCGCGGCAGACGCTCCAGCGGCCCCTGGCGCCACTCGAGCAGCTCGGCGCTCAGCGTCTCGCCGATGGCCACGGCCCGGTTGACCACCAGATAGTCGACCTGCACGCTGACCTGCGCCTGCAGGTAGCGGGTCTGGCCGCCTCGGCAGCGCACCCCGACCGCTACCTGTCCGAGCAGGCGCTGGCCGGGCTGTGGCAGGAACGGCTCGGCAGCCTCGCAGGGCGGCATGGCGTGCCCCGGACGCACTTCGATGTGCCCGGAGAGTCCCTGCTCTTGCAGTCGCTCTGCAAGAAAGGCCTCGATCAGCGGGGCCAGTGCCTGCTCGGCCCGGGCCGGCGATAGCCAAAGCAGGGCCAGCAGAAAAGGCAGCAGGGCAGGAGGCAGCGGCATGCAGGGTTCCCGGTCAGGACAAGGGGCGATCATTCTAGGCAGGCTGGCACGCGGTGTGTGCGACAAATGGCAGGCGGTTTTTCATCTGCATTTGTCCTGCGCTGGCTTATGATAGGGTCTTGATATACTGATTCGTGGAGAGGCAGGCATGCTCGACAAGCTCGATGGCGCCCTGCGCTTTCATCAGGAAGCGCTCAACCTGCGCGCCGAGCGCCAGCAGGTGCTGGCCAATAACATCGCCAATGCCGATACGCCCCATTACAAGGCGCGCGACTTCGATTTTGCCCGCGAGCTGGCCAGCGCGGTGGACAAGGGCCGCCCGGCCGGCAGTGCGATGGCCCTGCACACCACCTCGCCGCGCCACCTGCAGGGGCGTCTGGAGACGCCGGCGGTGCGTGAGCTGCTGTACCGGGTGCCCGACCAGCCAAGCCTGGATGGCAATACCGTGGACATGGATCGTGAGCGCACGGCCTTTGCCGACAACGCCGTGAAGTACCAGGCCAGCCTGACCTTCATTAACAGTCGCCTGCAGGGCCTCAAATCGGCCATGCAGCCGGAGTAACGGATCGATCGCCATGTCGATGTTCAAGATCTTCGATATTTCTGCTTCGGCGCTGATGGCCCAGTCCCAGCGCATGAACGTGACCGCCAGCAACCTGGCCAATGCCGACAGCGTCAGCGGCCCGGATGGTCAGCCCTATCGCGCCAAGCAGGTGATGTTCGAGGCGCAGAGCATGGACGGCTCGCCGATCGGTGGCGTGCGCGTCTCGCGGGTGCTCGATGATCCGGCGCCGTTTCGCCTCGAGTACCGTCCCGAGCACCCGCTGGCCGATGAGCAGGGCTATGTCCGCATGCCCAACGTCGAGCCGGTGCATGAGATGGTCAACATGATTTCCGCCTCGCGCTCCTACCAGGCCAACGTCGAGGTGCTCAACACCAGCAAGCAGCTGCTGCTCAAGACCCTGACCCTCGGCGAAGGCTGACGGAGGCCCCCATGACGACGATCGACAGCACCCTGATCAGCCAGATCAACGGCGTGCCGCCCGGCCAGGCGGCCAAGCAGAAGACCTCCGAGGATCTGCGCAACAACTTCATGACCATGCTGGTCACCCAGCTGCAGAATCAGGACCCTCTCAAGCCGATGGAAAACGCCGAACTGACCAGTCAGTTGGCGCAGCTCAACACCCTGAGCGGCATCGAGGAGCTCAATACCACCCTGAAGCTGATCACCGGTCAGATCGATACCGCGCAGACCATGCAGGCGGCGGCCATGATCGGACGCGGTGTGCTGGTGCCGGGCAATCGCATCCTGGTCGGCGGCGAGCAGGCCACGCCGTTCGGCATCGAGCTGGACAGCCCGGCCGACAGCGTCAAGGTGACCATCACCGACGGTGCCGGGCAGGTGGTGCGCCAGTACGATCTGGGCGCGCTGGGGGCTGGGGTCGAGTCCTTCACCTGGGATGCGACGCTGGATGATGGCTCCATCGCACCGGCGGGCTCCTACCGGGTGAGCGTCGAGGCCAGTGCCGGGGACAGGCCGGTACTGAGCACACTGCTCGCCTACGGCCGCGTGGGCGGCGTGAGTGCCGGTGACAGCGGGCCGCTGCTCGATCTGGGGGCGACCATGGGGCGGGTGGGGCTGGCCGATATCCGCCAGATCCTGTGAGTTTCTGATTTTCAGTCATCCGTGCTGAGGGCCTGCTGAGTGCAGCCCCCTCAGCCTTGTTATTCAGGAGTCGATCATGAGCTTTTCTCAGGCACTCAGCGGACTGCGCGCCGCCAACAACAATCTGAGCGTCGTCGGCAACAACATTGCCAACTCGCAGACCGTAGGCTTCAAGAGCTCCACCACCCTGTTTGCCGATGTCTACACCACGGCTTCGGAAATCGGCCTGGGCGTCTCGGTACCTGACATTCGCCAGAACTTCACCAACGGTACCGTGGAGGCCACCGGCCGGGCGCTGGATCTGGCTATCGTCGGCGAAGGCTTCTTCAAGATGCAGCAGGGCACCGGGCAGATCGTCTACTCGCGCAATGGCCAGCTGGTCCTCAACCCCGAGGGGTTCCTGGAAAACGCCCAGGGCGCGCGGATGATGGACGGCGAGAAGCTGATCCAGGTGAACACCGATGCGATGGACGCCCAGCCGACCTCGCGGATGAACTAGGTGTACAACCTGCAGGCCAGTACTTCGATCATCGCCGCGGCGACCCCCTTCGATCCGACCGACCCGGCCACCTACTCCTATTCCAGCACCGCCACCACCTTCGACTCGCTCGGGGTGGCGCATCAGCTGAACAAGTACTTCCGCAAGACCGACATCGGTACCTGGGAGGTCTATGGCACGCTGGATGGGCGGGTGATCGGGCAGCCGGGCGCTGCTGACGGTGATCCTGCGATCCCGGATGTGTTAGCAACACTGACCTTTGATGAGAACGGTCTATTGACGACTGTCGCTGATGGCACAGCTAACCTTGGTAACACCAGCGTCCCTCCCACAATCAAGATCACGATCCCTGCCCAGACGACACCCCTGGCTAAGAGCGCTCCCGCTGGCATCGACAATGGTGCCGCTGACCTGAGCTTCGATCTGGTCATCACCGGCACCACCCAGTTCGGCAACAACTTTGATCAGTCCAGCCTCAGCCAGAACGGCTACTCCGGTGGCAGCCTGGTCGGTCTGAACATCGACAAGAACGGCCGCGTGTACGGCAACTACTCCAACGAACAGCGCCAGGAGATCGGCAGCCTGACCCTGGCCACCTTCCTGAGCCCTGAAGGCCTGCAGCCGGTTGGCGAGAACGTCTGGGTGCAGACCACGGCTTCCGGTCAGCCGCTGTTCGGCACCCCGGGTCTTGGCCGCTTTGGTGCCATCGAGGCGGGTGCGGTGGAGAACTCCAACGTCGACCTGACCAAGGAGCTGGTCGATCTGATCATTGCCCAGCGCTACTTCCAGGCCAATACCCAGTCCGTGCGCTCGCAGAGCGAAGTGCTCGAACTGACGGTCAACCTGCGCTGATAAGCCGCCAAGGAGCTGACTGATGGATCGCATGCTGTATGTCGCGATGAGCGGCGCCAAGCAGACCATGGACCAGCAGACAGTGGTCACCCACAACCTGGCCAATGTCTCGACACCGGGCTTTCGTGCCCAGCTGCACGCCATGCAGGCGGTGCCGGTCGCAGGCCAGACGCTGCCGACCCGCACCTCGGTACAGGCCACCACCCCGGGGGTCGACCACACTCAGGGGCCGATCACCCATACCGGCCGCGCCCTGGACATCGCCCTGGACAGCAACAGCTGGCTGGCGGTGCAGGATGCCAACGGCCGCGAGGCCTACACCAAGCGTGGCGACCTGCAGGTCGACAACAATGGCGTGCTGCAGGTGGCGGGGCGCGCGGTGATTGGTGAGGGGGGGCCGCTGGTGGTGCCGCTCGGCAGCCAGGTGAGCATCGGCAGCGACGGCACGGTCAGTGCGCTGGGCCTTGGCGAGACCCCGGAAAGCCTTGCCCCCGTCGGGCGCCTCAAGCTGGTCAGCGCCGCCCCCGGCGAGCTGCTGCGCGGAGACGATACCCTGTTCCGCACCCCGGCCGATGGCGCCGGCAATTCAGCGCCCCTGGCCGCCGACGAGATGGCACGGGTGGCGCCCGGGGCACTGGAGGGCAGCAATGTCAGCGCCACCGAAGCGATGGTGGCGCTGATCAACAATGCGCGCCGCTACGAACTGCAGATGAAGTCGATCAGCACCGCAAGCGAAAACGCCCAGCGTGCCAACGGCCTGCTGTCACTGAGCTGATGAACGCGCGGGCGGCGCTCAGTGCCGCCCCGCCTTGAGGAATACACGCATGATGCGCTCACTGTGGACCGCCAAGACCGGTCTTGAAGCCCAGCAGGTACAGCTGGACGTGATCTCCCATAACCTGGCCAACGTCAGCACCAGCGGCTTCAAGCGCTCGCGGGCGGTGTTCGAGGATCTACTCTACCAGACCGTGCGTCAGCCCGGCGCGCAGAGCACCAGCCAGACCGAGCTGCCCTCGGGGCTGCAGATCGGTACCGGGGTGCGCCCGGTCGCAACCGAGCGTCTGCACACCCAGGGTGGCATGCAGAACACCGGCAACTCCCGTGATTTGGCGATCGCCGGCAACGGCTTTTTCAAGGTGCTGATGGCTGACGGCAGCACGGCCTATACCCGCGATGGCAGCTTCCAGATCGATCAGAACGGCCAGATGGTCACCGCCAGCGGCTATCCACTGGAGCCGGCGATCACCATTCCGGAAAACGCCCTGAGCATCACCGTCGGCATGGACGGCACCGTGAGCATCACCGAGCCCGGCAATCCCGAGAGCCAGCAGGTCGGTCAACTGAGTCTGGCGCTGTTCATCAACCCGACCGGCCTTGAGAGCATCGGCGAGAACCTCTATCTGGAAACCACCGCCTCCGGTGCCCCCAACGACAACATGCCGGGCATGAACGGCGCGGGGCGCATCTATCAGAACTATGTCGAGGCATCCAACGTCAGCGTGGTGGAGGAGATGGTCAGCATGATCGTCACCCAGCGCGCCTACGAGGTGAACAGCAAGGCGGTCAAGGTCTCCGACGAGATGCTGGCCCGTCTGGCCCAGCTGTGAGCCGCGCGCTGGAGGTGGCGGGTGCGTGAGCGTGTCCTGATGCTGGCCAGCCTGCTGCTGGTGCTGGCTGGCTGCGCGCAGATTCCTCGCCCTTCGGTGGTCGGCGAGCAGGCGCAGGTGACGATTCCCCAGCGCCCGCCCGTGCAGGCCAATGGTGCGATCTTTCAGGCCAGCCATGGCTTTCAGCCGCTGTTCGAAGACCGCCGCCCGCGCATGGTCGGCGACATTCTGACCATCGTGCTCAACGAGCAGGTCAGTGCCAGCAAGAACTCGGCCTCCAACGCCAACCGCAGCGGCAGTTCCGGCTTCACGCCGACGCTGATTCCCCGTCAGCTGCGCCGCATCGGCGAGTTGGGCTTTGAGGTGGAAGGCGAGAACGATTTCACCGGTGGCGGCGGCTCGCGGGCCAATAATTCCTTTACCGGCACCCTGACGGTGTCGGTGGTCGAGGTGATGGCCAATGGCAACCTGCTGGTGCGCGGCGAGAAGCAGATCGCCATCAACCAGGGCACCGAGTTCATCCGTTTTTCCGGAGTGGTCAACCCGCGTACCATCACCGGACAGAACACCGTGCCTTCGACCCAGGTGGCCGATGCCCGCATCGAGTACGTGGGGGATGGCTATATCAACGAGGCCCAGCACATGGGCTGGTTGCAGCGGTTCTTCCTGAATATCTCGCCCTTCTGAGGGAGCTGTCATGTCCGTATCCCTGCCTCTTGCCCATTCCCTGCGCCGCGTGGCCTGCCTGCTGCTGCTGAGCGTGTCAGCGGCACTGACGCCACTGGTGCAGGCCGCTGAGCGGGTGGCGGATCTGGCCGACTTTGCCGGGGTGCGCGACAACGTACTGGTCGGCTATGGCTTGGTGATCGGCCTGGATGGTACGGGTGATCAGACCATGCAGGCGCCCTTTACCGGGCAGGGGCTGACCAACATGCTCTCCCAGCTGGGCATCACCGTGCCGCCGGGTACCAACATGCAGCTGCGCAATATCGCGGCGGTGATGGTCACGGCGCGCCTGCCGGCCTTCGCCCGGCCGGGGCAGAGCCTGGATGTGGTGGTTTCCTCGGTCGGCAATGCGCGCAGTCTGCGTGGAGGCACCCTGCTGATGACCCCGCTCAAGGGCGTCGATGGCGAAACCTACGCGCTGGCCCAGGGCAACCTGCTGGTCGGTGGCGCGGGCGCCGAGGCCGGCGGCTCCAGCGTGCAGATCAATCAGCAGGCTGGCGGGCGCATCGCGCGCGGGGCGATCATCGAGCGTGGCGTGCCGCTGCAGCTGGGCGCCGCCGATGGCAGCCTGGAGCTGCTGCTGCGTCAGCCGGACTTCGCCACCGCCCAGCGCATGGTCTCGGCGATCAACCGCGAATTCGGCCGGCCCGTCGCCGCGGCCCGTGATGGCGGGCTGCTGGTGCTGCAGGGGCCACGGAGCGACAACGAGCGGGTCAACTTCCTGGCCCGGGTCGAGAATGTCGAGGTGTTGCCCGGCAATGTGCGCCCGCGGGTGATCTTCAACTCGCGTACCGGGGCCGTGGTGCTCAATGGCAGCGTGACGCTGCAGCGTGCCGCGGTGGCCCACGGCAACCTGTCGATCGTCATCGACAACGAGCCGCAGGTCTCCCAGCCGCAGCCCTTGGGCGGGGGCGAGACGGTGGTGACCGAGCGCGCCAACATTTCCGTGCAGCAGCAGGGTACGGCGCTGCGCATGATCGAGGGCAGTGCCGATCTGGTCGAGGTGGTCAAGGCGCTCAATGCGCTGGGCGCCACCCCGCAGGATCTGATGTCGATCCTTGAGGCCCTCAAGGCGGCCGGTGCGCTGCGCGCCGAACTGGAGATCATCTGATGAGCATGGACAGCCTGTCCGGCCGCCTGGCCTTTGATGTTCAGGGCCTGCAGCGCCTGCAGCAATCGGCGCGCAGCCCTCAGGACGATCAGGCGCTGCGCGAGGCCAGCCGCCAGTTCGAGGCGATGTTCCTGCACAGCATGCTCAAGAGCATGCGCGCCGCGATCCCCCAGTCCGGTCTGCTGGACAGCAGCCAGCAGCAGTTCTACACCGAGCTGCTGGATCAGCAGCTGGCGCAGGAGCTGTCCGGTCAGGGGCTGGGGCTGGCTGAGCAGCTGTTGGCTCAGCTGCAGCAGCAGCGTGATCTGGCAACGCAGATGCCCGACGAGAACGGCCTGATCGCCGGCATTCCCCAGGGTGTGGCGCGGCCGCTGTATGGTGCACGGCCGCTGCCGGAGGCTGCCGTATCGGCACAGGCGAGCGCGCCCGTGGCTACGCCGCCAGCGCCGCTGCGTCGTGAGCCGCCGCCGGCGCTGCAGCCGGCCACGCTGGCGAGCAGTGCGCCAGGCGAGCGCGTGCGTGGTGCTGACCATGTCCGCGCATTCGTCGAGCAGCTGGCGGCCCCGGCGCAGCAGTTCGAGGGACACGCACAGGGCCAGCGGCGAGCGGCTGTCGAGAACCTTGAGGGTGTCCTCGGCCCAGGCGCGGAAGGCCTCGCGGGTTTCGCCCTGCAGCGAGGCGCGGATCGCCGCGATGCTGTCCTGGGCGAAGTGCTGTTCGATGGCCGGGTGCAGCGCCTTGAGTTCGGCGCCGGGCAGGGTGCGCGAGGCGAGGGTGGCGAGCAGGGTGCGCAGGGTGTCGCGCG